>JBHCHC010000001.1:0-3303 GCA_041802645.1 Moraxella sp.
AGCAGTAACTTGTGCTACAAAAAATTCAAGCAGTTTTATTTGAACTTTTTTACTTAATTTACAATGGGTTATCTTCATAAAACTGGTATAACATGAGAGTTATTCTAGTACAGCCCCATATTTTTCATATCAAAAAAAGACAAACAAGTGTTTGTCTTTTTTTGTTAAATAGAATAAAAATAAGAGTTATTCATAATAAAAATTTTGGTTGAATATGCCAAATTTTTATGATATAACTAGCCAAAATTTTATTTCTCTGTGAGTTTATTTTTAACAAGGAGCTATCATGGCTGATAATTTTGCTCTACATATGGGACATATTAATGATGAGCTGACTGCCTTACAAGCAGACTTTGATACACTGACGCCGAGCGATTATAAGGATGGTGCTTATCGTTTGCGTCGTTATTCTAAGTTTGATTTTAATGCTGACGATTTGACGATAAATGTGCAGCAGGGAGTCACCTTTAGCCAAGATGACAGTATTAACAACTTTCAGGGTAATGTCGCACGCACTTATGATGATCTGTCTGATAAGGTACAAGCCAATCCTGCTTTTTTAAAGATGTGTCAGGCATTGGTTGAGCATTCCGACCTGCCCAGCCAATGCGTTTTAGAGGCTCATCAGATGCGTATCATTGCCAAGCCTGAGGTGGGTGTTGCCGAGTCCGCTCCAGAGGGTATACACCAAGATGGCTTTGATTATGTGGCAGTATTTACGGTGGCACGCCATAATGAGCAGGGAGGAGATCTGTGTGTATGGCGAGATAAAAACGCCCCAAGCCCCATCTTGTCTACCACGCCAAAATCGGGTGAATATTACATCATTAATGACCACACACTTTGGCATAGTGCCACACCACTAAGTCCGATGGATAAAAGTCAACAAGCATATTGGGATTTATTTGTCATCACGGCAATATTGCCAAACAAATGAGGGTAGTCCATGAATTACATTAAAAATAACTTAGCCCAACTGCGAGCCCAGTTTCCTGCATTGTCACAAAAACATGGTGGTAAAATGCCCATATATTTTGATGGACCGGGGGGCTCACAGTTGCCCAAATCGGTCATCGATGCCATGAGTGATTATCTGTTGATGGGAAACAGCAATATGGGCGGCTATAATGGTGCAGGACAAAACACCATGCACATCAATAATATGGCACGCTCACTGGCGAGCATATGGCTTGGAGCAGATCAAGAAGAGATGGTTTTTGGGCTTAATTCAACATCTTTGATGTTTCAAATGAGCCGTGTGATATCAAGAACTTGGCAAGCAGGAGATGTGGTCATTATTAGTGATATTGATCACTATTCTCATGTATCATCATGGGAGCAAGCCGCCAAAGATAAGGGCGTAATTGTTAAAAAGATTCCCTTAAATCAGACGCTGGATGACCTAGAGTATGATGCTCTTGATGATCTGATTTGTTCGCGTACCCGTTTGGTAGCAGTGTCATTGGCATCTAATGTCATCGGTACGGTGGTGGATGTCACCAAAGTCATCGCCAAAGCCAAGCAGGTGGGAGCGTTGGTCAGTGTGGATGCGGTGCATGGAGCGGTACATTTGCCAATAGACGTGCATGGTCTTGGGGTGGATTTATTGTTCACTTCTGTTTATAAAATTGGCGGTGGACATCTGGGGGTGATGTATGCCAAAGATGATTTATTAAAGAGTATGATTCCTTATAAGGTGGAGCCTGCCACTGACATCACACCTATGGCATACGAGCAAGGCACTCAGTCTTTTGAAGCACAAGCGGGCTTTGTGGCACTCATGCATTATTGGGCAGGACTGTCAGGAGATAAAAGCGTTGATAAAGTCAATTTTAACCATGCTTATCAAGAGATTTTGACATATGAGCAGGAGCTTGGAGCGTATGCACTCCGCAAATTTGCCGAGCGTGATTACCTTAAAATGTATGGTAAGAATCAAGTGATGGGACGCACACCAACCTTCGCTTTTAATGTCATCAACAAGGGTCAAATGAAGGATGGTTTGCTCATCAGTCAAAAGATGGGCGAACACAACATCGCCTTAGGGTATGGTAATTTTTATGCCAAAGCCTTGTGTGAGCATCTTAGTCCAACAAGTATGGTGCTTAGAATGGGCTGTATGCATTACACTAGCTTAGAGGAGGTGGATAAATTTTTTGATGTGCTAGATGAGATGGTTGGCGGATGACCCTACCTAACCATACCTCTCTTTGTCAATATATCTAAGCATTAACTTTGGGATCGACGTAGATAGGGTTTAAATGCCGCACCATTTCCTCAGAGTTTTTAGCTTTTGTGATGGTGTGCCATAGTTGCATCTAAACTCAGTCTTTGATAAAAAGATAAAAGTTTTTCTTGGGGTGCCATTGATGTGGTTATGGTCTTGGATAAACTCTTTGGAATGATTAATTCTAAAATATTTAAAATCACTCACATCAATAGCATTGTAACTTCGATGGCTGTCAGTACAAACAATGAGTTGTACTTTTTTGCTCAGTTTACAACCAGTTAGCTTCATATTTGCAGTATATCAGGTATTGTAACCAAACTATATTTCCTATACAATAATTCAACCCAAATAATCTAAACCAACAGCATGAACCAACCTCTTTCCCATTGTCCCAAATGTCAGTCCATACATCTTGTCAAAGCAGGATTTGCTTATGGCAAGCAAAGACACAGATGCAAAGATTGCAATCATTACTTTACTGTCATGCATAAAAGCACCAAAAAGAGTGATGAGACCAAACAAATGGCAATCAAGATGTATCTTGAAGGTTTGAGCTTTCGTGCCATAGGTAGACTACTAAACATATCTCATCAAACTGCTTACAGATGGGTTAAACAGTTGGGTAAGCAATATCAAGTCAAAACAAATACAGATGAAGTGATTGACCTTGTAGAACTTGATGAGATGCACAGCTACATAGGGCATAAAAAAACTACTGCTGGGTCTGGATTGCCATCAACCGACACAGCAAACAAGTCTTAGGCTTTGTTTGTGGAAAAAGAGACACGAGCACATTTAAAAAACTCTACAACAGCCTAAACCCAAACAACATCAAACTGTTTTGTTCTGATTACTGGAAATCTTATTCAGAGGTCATACCAAAACACAAGCACTTACAAAGCAAGAAAGAGACTTACACCATTGAAGGTTATAACAGTTTAATCAGGCATTACTTAACAAGGTTTAAAAGAAAGACTAAGTGTTATTCTAAATGTCAAACCATGATGGCGTACTCACTGAATTTATTGTTTGCTAAGTGGGGTGGGTGGTTGAGTATAGTTTAGTTACAGTGC
>JBHCHC010000002.1:0-2586 GCA_041802645.1 Moraxella sp.
ACCCTCTGCTTGTAAGGCAGACGCTCTACCAACTGAGCTAACCGCCCGAACGTTTTGACAATCAACAATAAGATTTATGATGTCTGCCGTTCGTTGTGGTGCGTATTATATAGGTTTTTGGGGGAGTGTCAAATGGTTTTTTCTCAATATTTTTGAAAAAATAGTAAAAAGTTGATAAACCATTGAAAAAACTTAAAAAAATTTATCAAATTTTTTTTATTATTCTTATGAGAGCCTTTGTTTTTTAAATCTTTATTTTTAGTAGGGTTTGGATGTCCTGTTCTAAGCTCTCAGGTTTGGTCGTTGGTGCGTAACGTTTGACAACACTGCCGTCCTTTGCCACCAAAAACTTAGTAAAATTCCACTTGATGTCATCGGTGATAAAGCCGCCTTGCTCGCTTTTTAAAAACTTAAAAATAGGGTGGGCGTCATCACCATTAACGATCACTTTTTGCATCATCAAAAAATCTACGCCATAATTCTTTTGACAAAATTCACTGATGGCTGCCCCATCATAAGGTTCTTGCCCACCAAATTGATTACAGGGAAAGCCGATGACAACAAGTCCTTGCTCATGATATTTTTTGTGCAGGGTTTGTAATCCTGCTAATTGTGGGGTAAACCCACATTCACTGGCAGTATTAACAATCAACAGGACTTTGCCATGAAAGCTTTTGAAATCAACGAGCCTGCCCGTCAAATCATATGTGTTAAAAAGATGAATATTGTTCATGATGAATCCATATCTGATATCTTAAATGATAAAACTCGATGGCAAGCAGTTTGAGATAACATGGTTTGAGATAACAGAGTCTAACATGATTTTATCAAAGAGAAATTAACTTTTTGTAACAACTCAAAAGACCGATTATCAAGAGTGCATGAGTAGTATATCTTGCAAATTATCAACCTGTTAAAAATTATCTTGCAAAATTTTACCAAGTCATGTATCATATTTGCAATTTTTACTTGCAATAAATTTTAACAATCTCGCCATGCCAATCGATATTCATCCATCAGACATACCGACCACCCAAGGTAAACGTCTAAAACAACTGCGTAAAGCCAAAGGATTATCTGCACAAGCCCTGGCTGATATTTTAAACGAGCACGGTGCGTCCATCAGCCGAGGAGCCATAGCCAACTGGGAGTGCGATAAAAATGGCATCACCAGTAGTAAGCTGCCCATTGTTGCTAAAGTTCTAGGTACGACTGAAAATTATTTATTAACAGGTAATCAACCCATAGAATATATTGATCCACGCGATGATACATCTGAGCTAATATCTCATCGCGTAAAGGGCGTGACAAATCTTAATCGCCTAGACGAGACAGATTATGAAAGTAGCCCAGACCATCTAAACACCTCTGATAATCTGAGAAAAACTCCAAATAAGGCAACCCCCATGAAACCCCTAAAAAAATCCAGCAAACTTGCCAATGTCTGTTATGACATCCGTGGCGAACTTCTTGTGACCGCCAATCGCATGGAATCTGAAGGTCAGCGTATCATCAAGCTCAATATCGGCAATCCTGAACCTTTTGGCTTATTACCTCCAGATGAGATTGTGCAAGATGTGGCGATGAACTTACATAACGCCTCTGGCTATTCTGATTCCAAAGGCATTTTTGCGGCACGCAAGGCAATTTTGCAGTATTATCAAGCCAAAGGACTGCTATCTGCAACTGATGTGGGCGATGTCTATGTTGGTAATGGCGTGAGTGAGCTTATCATGCTCGCCATGCAGGCACTCTTGGATAATGGCGATGAGGTGCTTATCCCCATGCCGGATTATCCTTTATGGACAGCTTCCGCCAATCTGGCAGGAGGTAAGGCAGTGCATTATCGCTGTGTGGAAGAGGAAGATTGGCAGCCTGACTTATCAGATATCGAACAAAAAATCACCCCAAATACCAAGGCGATCGTTGTCATTAACCCCAATAACCCGACAGGAGCATTGTATAGCAAGGAAATCTTGCAAAGTATTGCCGAACTTGCTGAGAAGTATGGTTTGGTCATCATGGCAGATGAGATTTATGATCGTATTCTCTATGATGACGCTGTTCATACGCCCATGTGTACCATTACTGACCGCACGCTTGTGCTCACGTTTAATGGGTTGTCAAAATCACATCGTATCGCAGGATATCGTGCCGGCTGGCTTATGCTCTCTGGTAAGAAAGACCACGCCAGCGACTTCATTGAGGGTCTGACCATGCTTGCCAGTATGCGACTGTGCTCTAATGTACCTGCTCAGTATGCCATTCAGACTGCCATGGGAGGTTATCAGTCAATGCAAGCCTTAACCGCCCCGACAGGCAGGCTGCACAAACAACGTGAAATGGCGGTATCTCATTTAAATGCCATCAAGGGCATCAGCTGTGTCAAGCCAAAAGGGGCATTTTACTGTTTTGCTAAAATGGACAGAGAGGTATATCCTGTCGATGATGACATGGCGTTTATGATGGATTTACTGTTAGAGGAGAAGGTTTTGATGGTGCAGGGTACAGGCTTTAACTGGGAGAGTCCCGACCATTTTAGGGTGGTATTTTTACCCAATCTCATCGATTTAGAAGATGCCATGG
>JBHCHC010000003.1:0-9770 GCA_041802645.1 Moraxella sp.
GCTCGCCTTCTTTATCAGTGGCTGTTAAGGTTAGATCAAACTGTCCCTTATCAGGGGCTTTGCCTGTCAATCGTTTGGTACTAGGGTCAAAGTGTAAGGTGTTGGCACCCAGCCCTGACAAGGTGTAGACAAGCTTATCATCGCTGTCTTCGGCGTCATAAAAGGTATGGGCAAGATTGATGGCGATGTCTTGACCTGCCAGTAGGGTTTGGTCTGATATCGGGTTTTGGACTGTGGGTGCGGTGTTCTTGCTGGCTTGACTTAAGGTCATTCCCAAAAGCGACTGTGTGCCGTCTGGGTTGTCTGTGATGGCTGTGTTTTTAATGTGAATGTTTGCTCCAAAGTTTTTACTGGTGATGAGGTAGTCGCTCCCTTGTATTTGCAATTGATTGCCATCGGCGTCTTGGTAGATGTCTTTAAAAATTGGGTCTTGTACCCAGTCTTTGCCTGTCCAGTCTGTGCCAGCGATAATGAGGCGACCTTCTGCGTCACTGTCAATGATGGTTTTGCTGTCGCTTAGGGCAGCAAGGTCAGCTAGGTCAAATAAATAAGTATCAAAGCCAGCCCCACCGATTAAGGTATCGTTGCCTGTATCGCCTTTTAGGGTATCACTGCCCACAATCTGACTGTCTTTATGGTCATCGCCCCATAAGATGTCATTGCCGATGCCACCATAAAGATAATCATCACCATACTGCCCGATGATTAAATCATTACCACTGCCACCATATAAAAAGTCGCCAGCATTATCCGCATTGATGGCGTCATGTTCTTCTGATAGAGCAATGGTTGGCTGCTCTGTTAGGGTGTAGTCATAAGTGTCTTGATTAATGGCAATGTCCCATTCAAAATTACGCTTGTCTCGGGTGGTGATGCTGGGCAGATTTTGTTTGACATAGTCGCCATCTCTATAGGTGTATTCAACAGTACGGGTGTTCGGTGGGACATACGTTGGCGTACCCACCATCGTGCCACCAACCAGTGGATGAATGCCACCACCGACATTGCTATAGTCCCAATAGATGTCACCAGAATTGCCTTGGATGTGCTGGGATTTATTCCCAAAACGGATTTGAGCATCGCCCAAGATGACATCATCACTGCCGCCGCCATAGATGATGTCGCTGTCTTTACCCCCTTGTAAGAAATCACGAGCAGAACTGCCATAGAGGGTATCATTACCACTGCCGCCTAAGAGCCAATCGCCTTTGGCTGCACTGTCCTTAGTCGCTAAATGACTGTCTTTGTCATCACCATATAACGTATCTTTACCCACCCCACCATGTATCAAATCACTGCCCTCACCGCCATAGATGGTGTCTTGGTCAGTATCAGAAAGATTGGCAGGGGCGGTGGTATTGGCAATATCAGGATTATCATAGGAAGGTGATGAGCCAAATAGAATGTCATTGCCTACTCCGCCTTTAATGGTATCACCTGCACTGCCGCCATAGATCGCATCTACTCCAGCTCCTGCTTCTACGGTTAAAGCATGCTTAAGACCTGCACCAAAGACCATGTCGCCATAACGAGAGTCGCTGCCTGTGATGTATAAGGGAGTGTTGTGAGCACCTGCATAAATAACAGCAGATAGGTTGGGGTTTTGGACTTGCAGATAATAAGGGGAGAGACTTTGGGCTTGTTCTTTGTCAGATTCATTAGCTAGTGAGAGAGAAAGTCCAGAATAGATGGTGCCTGTTTCGGTGGGGGTGTTGGTAGAGAGTTTAAAGAAGTCTTTGATAACTATTGAATCTGTCTTGCCCACCACAAAGATGGTCAAATCATCGCCTGTACGATGGGCATTATGGGTGATGTTGTCATTGCTGTCTTTGGCTTGCCACATTGGGGCGGTTTCACTGCTATTGTCTGGTTTGGTAAAGACTTTGGGGAGTTGTTGGTTATTTATGAAAATGCGACCTTTGGCGTCTGAGTCATAGATGGTGTCGTTGTCGGTAATGTGGTAGGTGTCGAAGCCTTGACCGCCAAGTAGATTATCAGCGCCTTCGTTGCCTGTTAAGACGTCATTGCCTGTGCCGCCGTCCAATAAATCATTCTTTGAACCACCATATAGTGTGTCATTGCCTGCGCCACCATACACCTTATAAGCATCATCAAAGAATTTTCTGGGGTCAATCACATCATTGGCTGGTTTACCATCTACATCACCCATAAACTCAGTAGGGTCAGGTGTTACCCAGTTTTGCAAATACTCAGGCACAAAGTTATCAAAGACATCTAACAATGGCTTGATTAACACAGGCCAGTTTTCTAGAGTTAATAACGCACCGTCTAATAAAAAGTTATCAATCTCACTGGTGTGAATGACCTGCTTGTCATTCCAATCAGGGTGGCTATTCATGGAGTTACTGGTGGTGGTTGCATAAAAAGATACCACATTAAACACGATATTGGCAGGATTAAATTTAATGGCGGGTACTTTACCCACAAAGTCCAACATCGTATCAACCAAGGCGGTCATATCGGCGAAGATGTCAATAATGGTTGATTTTTGAACATAGCCATTATTATAGTTTTCGTGAGCAGGATTAGTTTGATCATTGAAAGATGTTATGTTATCGCCAATCCTATCAAATAGTTGGTACATTTTATTAACATCCACCACTTTAGCAATTTTTTGAAAAGCAGAAGACTCGGTATGAGCTTTTAAAATACCGATAAAATCTGAAAGAAAAAGCTGAGCCGAGCGGGCAGTCTCCTCTGTATTGCTTTGGCTAAAGCTATTAAAGCCAGACCAAAGATTATTAACAGCACTGACAGTGCCTAAAAAACCATCGGTTTGGTGTTGGGTTGGAACTTGAATTTTAGACATAATCGTCTCCTAGGGTTGGTTAAGGTAGTCGTATAAATAAAACTTTTTAAAGCCAAATATGTTATAAACTTCGACATATTGGACTTTTTTGCAGATGTTTGGCTCTATAACAACAAAAGATCTATGCTTGGCACGAATTGGAAAATTATTCCATTCGTCTCTATAAAAAAAAGATGCACCTGTGGTTGGAAATATATCGTATTCATCATAAAGTCGATTACTTAATTTAAAAACAAACTGCTCAGCACTCCGTGTTGTTTTTTTCTTATCTACCACATAAGCACAAGCTTCCTTAAACTCTCCTTTTTCTGCTTTTTTAACAGCAATATAAGGAAAGATGACATAGTCGCCAAGCATTCTTGAGCCTATTATTAACAGTGCTACAGTAAAGCATATTTTGCTAAATTTTTCGTTTGTCATTGTGAAAACTTCTAATTTATCTCTTGGGTATTTATTGGTTAAGATAATCGTATAAATAAAACTTTTTAAAGCCAAAGATATTGTAAACTTCAATATATTGGACTTTTTTACAAGTGTTGGGTTCTATTGTTGAAAAATAACTACGCTTTTTCTCAATAGGAAAGTTATCCCATATCGTTTGTTTATTAGTTGGCAAAGTGGCAGAAATTGCAAATATATCAATGTCATCATAATATCTACCATCAATCAGAATAATATTTTTGTAAGAGCCTTTCGTTTTCTCTCTGTCTATAACATAAGCACAAGCCTCTTTAAACTTACCCTTTTCTGCTTTTACAACTGCAATATAAGGAAAGAAAACCCATTGACATAGTGCATATAAAATCAATACCACTCCGCCTGTTATTTCTATCATTCTTATTTGCTTTTTATCTTTTTCTGTCATTTTACTCATCATCTTTTGCCAAAATGATTACTGGATTTTCGGTAGATGATCGAATTTTAGACATCATCGTCTCCTTTTAAAAATTAAAGTTAAATTTTACCACATTTATTCTTGATTATTGGGTAGGTAATCACAGAAATAAATTTTTTTGTAAGGAAATATTCCGATTTGTATATATTGAACAGGGTAGCAGGAATACTTTCTTTCATCTATATCTTTAAAAATTTTTTTTGTTTTAATTTATGAAATGGTGAATTGTTAATATAAAATTTTATTTTTGTATTAAATTTTATATTACTGATAATAAATTCATATTGCAAGCCATACTTTGTTTTAAAATTTTTTTTAAAATATACACAGCCATATAATATATTTGAGTTATCTTTTGCTTTGAGGTTTGCGTAACTATACATACCATATGTTTCCAAAAAAAAATGTATCGGCAACCACATCAGAAAACCGATGAATAAAAATCCAAACATAACATCTAATTTAGACGGATTTTTTTCATTATTTGACATTTATAAAATCCATAAAAAATAAGATATTAATTATGCATTGTAAATACATTCACTATTTTATCAATCAACATTTATATGAAATATCTTTATATTGCATATAAATGTTGATTGATATTAAAGACCTTAGGTAATTGCTTAGCATCGATAAAAATGCGACCTTTGGCGTCTGAGTCATAGATGGTGTCGTTGTCGGTAATGTGGTAGGTGTCGAAGCCTTCTCCGCCTTCTAGATAGTCAGCCCCTGCATCACCGATTAGGGTGTCGTTGCCTGTGCCGCCGAATAATTTATCAGAGATGGCACCGCCTTTAATTGTATCGTTATCTTTTCCGCCAAAGATGTAATAATGATTGCCAGCAATATCAACACCATCAATGTCTAGTTTTAGCTTGCTATCTAGGTCATGATAGATGTGGTCGCCTTGAACAACTGGTAGGGGCAGTAAACCCAATACTTGTAGTTTATCGTCATAATCAATATCCATGTCTGAATACTGAAGCTTAAAACTTAGCATTTCATTTCTAGTTTCGAGATACTCTTTGGTCATGCCATTGGGGTTGTCTTTGGAATACAGCTCTAACTCGTCATTTTGGTTGTATTTAGAATAATCTAAATCAGTAATCACCATTGGCAGTAAGTGCTTTAATGAAAAACGATAGGCCATCGCAAGTGTATTATCTTGTAGGGCAAGTTCGCTATAGTTTTTGGTTTCTTTAAAGCTTTGTGGAATGATCATGGTCTTGCCACGCATCTCTTTAAAGAATGGATAGGCTTGTTCCATGGATTTGATCATGTCATCGGCGGTGGTGATGTCATCAGCACTGTCTGTGCCTGTGATGGCTTTGTGTAGGGTTTTATAGATGTGTAGGGCTTTTTCAAAGCTCATTTCTTGATAGTCTTTGGCACTAAACAAAATGGCGGTATCTTCATAAACCACAGATTTGCCTGTAGGATTGATAAAGTTGCCTAGTATCATGGTGTTAAAAGCAATGACGGCGTTGAGTTCTGTGCCTGTTAGGTGTTGGAAGATGGTGGAGTAAACAGAATCGGTAAAACTGATAAAACCTTCCATTTCGTAGAGTTCTTTGCCGAAGGCAAATTTAAATCCCTGACCAAATACAGCCTCCCCCACAGCATATCCAGCCTTATAACTCATATCGGTTAATACGCCAACCAATACGCCACGAGCAGCAATACTCGTTAATTGTTTACCAGTTAATGTGGGTAGTTTTGACAATAAACCATCTCTAATTCCATCGTCTACAAAACTAGCAATAGGTTTGGTAAATTGAGAACCGAAAGTAATCCAATTAGACAAATAATCATTAACATCTTTGCCATTGGCAGAGTTAATATCTTTTGTAGCTAAATTAATAGCTTCCCCATAATTAAAGACTTTACCCAAAACATCAAACACTTTACTGCCAATATCAGTATTCCCAATGACTTTATCAAAAATAGACTTTGGGTCATCTGCTATATCAATAGACAACTTGGGATAACTAACACTTAGTTTTTCAATGGCTTGATTTGTTTCTTTCAAAGCTTCAAAAGCTGACTTTCTAATTTCATCCAATAATTTCTTTTCATTATCTACCGCTGTTTTTAACTTAGTGTCTATCTCTTGCAATAAATGAATATTTTTCCACTTATCAGTTGCAAGTTCCAATGCTCTATCATAGCCTTGTGGTAGTTGTTTGGTAAATTTATCTAAATCTACATCCTGTTGACAGAGTAATAAACAATTGCTTCTCCTAGCACAGTTAGTGTAAGCCGAGATAAATTACTGGTAAAAACAGAAGCTACTTCATCAATAGTAGCATTGCGATCATTAAGTTCTCCACCAACGGTTCTATTGGCAACAGAACTACGAAGATTATCTAAAAGATAGGCAGCAAAGCCACCATGTTGTTCAATTTGATTGCTCATTGGAAACTCCTTGATTTGATTAAAGTTTGAAAAAATAGATAAAAAGATTTTTGCACAAAATAAGCCACATTAAGACATATTTTAACATTATTACAAAGAAAATCAATGGAAAATACCAAAAAACCCCTTGCAACCAGTAATTTTTACCAAATAAATTGTAGGATGAATGATTTATACTGTTACAAAAAATCATTAGTAATCCTAAGCTCATAAAAATCAATCCAAATGTAATTAAAACAGACCAAAATACTGATTTGAATGAGTTAATATAAGATGGATTAATTTTTTCAAAACCAATCCAATCCAGTATTTTCCACAGTATCGTAGAAATTGCTGTTATTAAAAAAAAGAAAGATGAAATTTTAAGAAACTGGTACAAAGATGCTGCCGCTCCAAAATCAGATGATAAAAAATCTCTTTCCGATGTGAATAGTGATTTTAATCGTGTGTCTTCATTGCTAATATAAACTGAAAATAACTGATGATTTACCCCTTCATCGGACACAAAGTCGGTATTCGCTCTCACCCACTCAATCAGCACACTTACCCATTTTGGCTCCCACACCAATGCCAAGTCCTTAACCCAAGATGAAATAAAAAACAGTTCAAATAAAAAGTAACCCCCCAAGAACAACATTGCAAAACGCTGTTTATTGGTGGGCAGGGTATGACCTTGTTCTTCTATCAACTCCCAGACAATTTCTTTTTCTTCGTCTGTTAGGTTTTCTTCTATTTCTTTCTCCAAAGTCTCTAGATATTTTTCGTATTTATTGGCTTCATAGGTATTACAGAATATAACCAGACTGATTGTCATTAATAAACAAATTGTTAAATACCAAATAAAATTAATAAATAAATTTTTTTCTGAGCTAAGGCTATCTATTTCAAAACCTAAGCTAAAAAATCCCACCATTACCCAAAAAGCAATAATCAAAGCATAATAAAAAATATGAACTTCATAAAGACGATTGGAATGTATCCATTGATGGATGGTGTCTGTTTTGTAATTTTCTGTCATACCACAAAACCAGTTAAATTACTCATCATAAACCTCCTTAAGGTTTGATTGGTTTAAAAAAATTATTGTGAAAATCCAAACAAAGAAAAAATCAATATCTTTGTCATTTTAAGCCAAGTGATGATAATAAAAAATGCAATAATCATCAATACAAGACAAAAGTTTAGATACAAATTATCAATCCACATTGTGATATTGATAGACATTTGAGCGGATGTATCAATTGAAGACCATAAACCTATATAGCCACCTATTATCATTAAGGTGCAAAAAAAAGATAAAAAAGAAATCCAAAGATAAGATTTTAAAAATTGAAATCTATCTTCAATATGGGCATTAGATTCAATTTTATTTAAACCATTCCACCTTATTATATCAAAAAATACACCGCAGATGGCAATAATAATCAACGGAACAGCAATAAAACGCATAAAATGAAACAATAAAACTGACTTACCAAATTCTGAATCTAAAAATTCAATTTCTGTTTTATACATTTTATGTAGGATTTTATCGCTAGATAGCCCAATATCCAGCATAAATAGTTTTCTATCCACATTTAAGGGGGGGGGGGGGGGTAAATTAGTATTCGCTCTCACCCACTCAATCAGCATACTTGCCCATTTTGGCTCCCACACTAGTGCCAAGTCCTTAACCCAAGCTGAAATAAAAAACACTTCAAATAAAAAATATGAACCTAGAAATACCAATGACCATCTTTGAATGGGTCGCATGGCAAGACCACCTGTATGGGCAAGCTCGGCTTCTACTTCTGCTCTGTCTTCACCATCTAATTCATCTAAGGCTTGTTGTAGTTCTTGCTCTCTTTTAGCGGTATGCGTTTTAGCAAAAAACAACTTAAACCAAAAAGGACACAACGCCATCATGGTACAGATGATAAGATAAAAGATAAAGTTAAAGAACAGGTTTTGAGTTTGACTAAATCCATTAACTTCAAAACCAAGAAAGCAAAATCCTATAAAAAACCAAACTAAGATGATAAGAGTGTAGTAAAACAGATTGTCTTCGTACAGACGATGAGAGATGAGCCAGTCGTGAATGGTGTCGGAGTGGTTGGTCATAAAAAATGCTACATATGTTTTTAATAAATTATAACATTGTTTTTGTCAATATTTTGGTAAAGTTATTTACCATCAATTCCTGTTTTTTCTGTCATCAATACAGCCCTAAAGCTTTCTTTGACATTATCTGCAAATTGAGAGCACCTAAAACAGCATTGATTCTGATTCATGTTAATGATGGTGACAAAACGCCTGTTCAGCATAGTGCAATTCATATTTCACAAAATAAGACTTGACTTGAATGGTTATTTTTTGGAGGTATATGGTGTAATTACTCTGTTTTTCTTAAAAAAAACTTAGCAGAAGTCAGTTGATATTTGTTATGATAATCATCCAAGCATTTGACATCACGACCTATGAACACAGATTGGCTAGACGACTTTATTACACTAATTGAGACTGGCAGCTTTTCACGAGCGGCAGATAAGCGACTGATGAGCCAAACCAGTCTTTCTCGTCGCATTGATAAGCTTGAAAACTGGGCAGGTACACCACTGATTGAACGCACTCAGCCGATTCGACTCACACCTGCAGGCACTTTATTTCTAGAAGCTGCCAAAAATATCAACAACACGCCCATTGAAGTTCAGTCCCAATTATCCAATACCGTTTTGCACACCAAGACAGTACGCATCACCACTGGTCGAACACTTGCCAGCGAGTTTTTTCCATCGTGGTATGGTCAAGTGAACAACAACCCAACGTTTGTACATATGTCTGTACTCAGTAGCGGCAGTGAATATGCTGCGATTCGCTTTGTTAATAAGCAAGCGGAACTATTGCTCGCCTATCAAACACCGATGATTGAGTTGATTTTGGCCAAAACTTCCTATGACTATCATGTGCTTGGTCGCGAGACCATCGTTCCAGTCACCCATGTCAAAAATAGCGATGAGTTAGCCCAGCAGCTGACCAAACGCACGCACTTACATAAACTACCCTGGCTAAATTATGACAAATCGCTATCTTTAAGGGCTGTGGTGATCAGCTATCTGAGCAAACAGCAAATTTTGCCCAATTTGCACCCTGTCTTTGAGTCGGATAATTATGAAACGCTCAAAGCCATGGTCATCAAAGGCGTCGGCATCGCTTGGCTACCCTATGCCATTGTGCGTAATGAGATCATAAAAAAGCAGCTGTTCGTGATCGGCGATAAATACTTACAAATCCCTGTCAATATCAGCCTATATAAGCACATGGATCAACAAGATGAGGTGCTAGACGCCATTTGGGCACAATCAAAAGCCTTGCCATCACATAAAACAATCGGGCGATTTGACATCCAAATCGCCCGATGAGTCAGCTGATTGATATTATTTGATGAATTTGACATGCTCAATGATGCTTTGATACACAGCTTCTTTGCGCTTGTTGTACTCCACTTTATTAATAGACCCACTGCGAAATAAAAACCTATGCTATACTACCACCACTTCACACACCAACAATGCCCAAATCAACCATGCGATACGAAACCTTACAACACTACAACAACCAAACCTTCAAACGCTTAACAGGTGTGGATAA
>JBHCHC010000004.1:0-7074 GCA_041802645.1 Moraxella sp.
TCAAGGAATTGAAAATCAAGGAATTGAAAATCAAGGAATTGAAAATCAAGGAATTGAAAATCAAGGAATTGAAAATCAAGGAATTGAAAATCAAGGAATTGAAAATCAAGGAATTGAAAATCAAGGAATTTCTGGTAATGATTCTCAATCAATCAATCATATCGAAACCTTGTCGGACTTTGATTCGTTATCAATCATTGATAACGAGCTTTGGAGTAAAGAGCGGTTAAAAGAGCGACTCTTGCCACCGAGAGAATCCTTGACAGGAGAGTGGACGGCAGAAAAGTGGGATTATTGGGTATCGCTTGCTCGTTGTGAGGGTAAGTTAGATGCTGATGAGTTGGCGATGGCGAGCCATGCGGTGATGATTGGGCAAATTGATGGCAACAGCCAGCTATATGTACCTGAACATAATAAGCAGATTTTTTCCAGTTTTAAAAGTTTTGCCAAAAAGTTTAAAAAGGAATTTACTCATGGGGTGCTACAGGAGGATGTGCCGTTACTATCCACAAGTGCATTTGCTGCGCTGCCCACGCCTGCCCAAAAACAAAAACAACGAGATGAACAGGTGCTCAATATTGCCAGCCAACAGCTTCTAAACAGTCCTGTATTACAAGCGTTATACCAAGGTGATTTCATCAGTGATGAAAATGCCATCACGATGATGCGACTGACATTGTAGAATTTATGGCATAAATAATGCCTGTGAAAAACGCCTACATTACTGCAGGCGTTGAAATGGCTAAAAAATAAATCAAACCACATCATTAACCAAATCATTCATGACGCTAAATGTCGCCATGCCAATGTCGCCATGTAGATTGGGTAGATCTAACAAGACCAATGCTCCAAGTACTTGATGCCCTGCCTGCTCGCACAATAACTTGCTCGCCCTCAAAGTACCACCTGTAGCAAGGACATCATCAACCAGCAATACGTTAGAGTTGGGAGTGTCCGCCTTAATCTCTAGTGTATCTGTGCCATATTCTAAGCCATAGCTTTGGCGATATACAGGCGGGGGTAGCTTACCCGCTTTGCGAATCAAGAGTAAGGGCTTGCCGGTACGTCCTGATAACAGACTGCCAATAATAAAACCACGTGCTTCGGTGGCGGCAAAGCATTCAACTTCATCCATCATGCCATCAGGCAGGGCAGACAGTAGGGCGTCAATTAACTCATCAACATGCCACAATAAGGGCGTGATGTCATAAAAGTCAATTCCAGACTTGGGAAAGTCGGGAACGGTACGAATGATTTGCCAAAAAGGATGGGGGTTTTTCATAAGTTCATCATCAAAAAATCAACACAAAAAAGCACGAATGAAAAATCCGTGCTAGTCTTTAGATTATTATAGCAGGTGTTGACAAAAATCACAAATATCAAAATCACAACCTAGATTGTTAGGTTGATAAAGAACCGAACCAACCAGCCAACTCTAGAAATTGTAGGGTATTTCACATGGTATAGGTCGGTCTGGTAGATTCGGTTTGTCCTGCCAATAGACGCTCAATCTCATTTTTTAATTTAGTGCTGTTAGGATCGGTGCCAAACTGCATTCCAAAGCCCGTAGGTTTGTTCGGCGTACCTTTTTCATTAATCCAGACAATCTTGCCATTTAATGGATATCGCTCAGAAGAGCCGGGCAGGGTGAACGCAACGAACACGTCTTCACCTAACGTATGCTTTTTGGTGCTTGGCACAAAAATACCGCCATGGGTGATAAAAGACAAATAACTGTTATAAAGCGTTTGGATGTCGGCGATGTTACAGGTTAAAACGCCGCCACGAATAGGCATTGGCATGGTTGCTTCCTATGGGTCAAAATCAGATAAAAATGAATGCTTGTATTGTATCATCAGTGGCGGTATTTGGCAAAATTTACTGACAAAAAGCATTTCTTGGAAGATAACTTATCAGCAAATGATAAAAATTAGCAAAAGAGCGGTGAAAGTTACAGCCAACCCGCCTTTCTAAATTTATAATATAAATATAAGCAAATCGCCAGCACCATACCGATGACCATAAAATAACCGTATTTCCAATGAAGTTCAGGCATGAAGTCGAAGTTCATGCCGTAGATACCCGCCACTGCAGTCGGCACTGCAGCGATGCCTGCCCAAGCGGCAAGTTTTCGCACCACATCGTTTTGCCCCATCGTTACCATTGCCATGTACGTATCCATAGCAACTGAGAGCATTTCATTCAAGCCATTGACCGCATCGATGGAACGTAGAAGGTGGTCATTAACGTCACGAAAATAAGGTTTGGCAGCAGCAGGAAAAGCAGAGACCAGCTCATTTTTTTTATGATTAATAAAAAAGTTACACACGTCTTGTACAGGTAAAATTACCGCTCTCATGTGTACTAATTGTGATTTTAATTCGTACAAGCTTTTTAGGGTGGATTTGCTAAATTCATAAGAGAAAATGTTACGCTCTTGCTCTCGCAGATAGTTGCCCAAGCGGTCGGTAATCGGCAGATAGTTATCCACAATAAAGTCTAATATGGCGTGCAGAACAAAAATTGGACCAAGACGTAACTTTTCGGGTCGGCGATGGCAGTGTTCACGCACAGGGCTATAAGAGTTGGAGGCTCCACGACGAACACTGATGATGAAGTTTTTCCCCATAAAGATGGCGGTCGTGCCATAGCGGATATAATTATCTTCTAATTTGGCAGTACGCACGACAACAAAAATGGTGTCATTACCATAACTCTCTACTTTGGGGCGTTGATGGTCTGCAAATGCATCTTCTAAGGCAAGCTCATGTAGGTCAAAGGCATCTTGAACCTCCTTAACTGTTTCAAAACTGGGGTCGTATAGCCCAAGCCAGATGAACTGGTTGTTATTGGTCAGTTGGCGACTGACTTCATCAATGCCAAGCGAGGCAATCGGCTCACCTGTTTTGCGTGAGTACGCATAGCAGATGATGGTTTCGTTATCTCCTGAATTTTCTTCTAAATCTTCAAAACGGTCGGCATCGGGATCGTAGACCGTCATGGTCTCTAAAGTGTCTTCATCACTGGCATCAGCATCACCATAGATGTAACTGTCTTCTTCGTCATGTAGATTTAGTTCATCCTCGTCTTCACTCTCTGACGGCTCACTAAGCTCGATGGGCAGTTCGTCTTCTGGAGGAGGCATATGTGGTTTTGTTGTAGGCGTGGTGTGTGGCATGCCATCCCCCTCAAATCGTATAGCAATAAAATGGAATATTATAGCAAGATTTGAACTGATGTGCTAAAAATTTGTTTCATAAGTTTGATAAAATTTCATGGATTTTATTATTAATAGTGGTAAAATAATTGCCAATGAATCAGTATTGCATCATATAAGAAGTCATTCATGAAAATTTATTTAGCAAGAAACAGCATACAAGCAGGTCCTTATACCTTAGAAGAATTAAATCGCATGCTCTTATCAGGCGAGGTGGCATTGACCGATTTGATGTGGCACACAGGCATGAGTGGCTGGCAGTCGGTGGGAGAGATGACTGGTGGTGTTTATACTTATCAACCTGCCAGCGTGCCACCAGTGAGCAATCGTGGCTTTGGCGATAATGTGGATTTTAAGCAAGACAAACCAGAGCAAAAACGTGTTTCAGTCGCCGAACTATATGGACATAAACCTACAAACACCCCCAGTCCCATACAGCCTAGTCATACAAACCCCAGTCAAGATAATCCCAGAGTGATTCTTAGTAAAGATGGCATCATTACATCATCAAAAGATGATGGTAAGCTAGAATATGCTAGTATCTTTGCTCGCTTTTCTGCCTTTGCGGTGAATGTGGTCTTGTATATATTGGCGTTATTACCTCTCATCATGGCATTCACACAAGTGGTAGACATCAATGAGATAGCTAAGCATGCCCAAGATTATGCAGCTTTGCAGGCATACAGCCAAAGTTTGGTCAGCAAAATCCCAACAACAACCGTGATGATGACTAATCTGATGTTTTTTGTCTTACTCGGGATTCAGCTGCTGCTCATCATCATGCGTGGACAGTCGTTTGGTAAGTTGGTGATGGGCGTTCGTGTCGTTGATGAAAAGACGGGAAAATTACCAAGTTTTGGTACGCTTGTTTTTATACGGACGTTATTTTTGATTTCGGTGTACGCCATTGGTGCAAGCGTCATGTCAGGATTGCCCGCCATGATGATGCTTGGAGTGAATTATTTTATGGCAAAAGGCAATGATAAAAAACAAGGCTGGCATGATAAAATGGCTAAAACACTGGTGGTGAAAGCCAAGCCATCACAGCTTGATAAGACCAAAAAGTAAGCCTAATGATTTGCTAATGATTGAAAGCAGATAAATCATTAGGAAATATTTTTATCTATCAATAGTATCGTTCAATTTAGCGTTTGCATGAGTATTTAAGTAAACCCCTATTTTATGCCCAATTTTATGAATGCCGATTTTAACACCTCTCTAAGTGAGTCAGAATTAGCCACCTTGCAAAAAGTCCAACTCCCCGATGATTGGAAAATGGCATTGGCAGATATATTGCTATCGCCCACGATGGATAATTTACGTAGTTTTTTGAAAAATGAGTACACTCAAGGCAAGACCATCTATCCGCCCAAAGACAAAATTTTCAATGCCCTAAATACCACGCCTTTATCCTCTGTCAAAGTGGTCATACTAGGGCAAGACCCTTATCATGGTGCAGGGCAGGCGATGGGCTTGTCATTCTCTGTGCCAAGAATCATTCCTAAACCACCAAGCCTTGCCAATATCCTAAATGAGCTTACCTCTGATTTGGGTGTGCCTGTATCGACTCATGGAGATTTGACCTACTGGGCAAATCAAGGGGTACTACTTTTAAACGCAACTTTAACAGTAGAGCAAGGTCAGGCGGGCAGTCACCAAAATCGTGGCTGGGAGGAGTTTACCGATGCTGTGATTGAAGTCATTAATCAGCAGACCAAGCATACTGTCTTTATTCTGTGGGGGAGCTATGCCAAGAAAAAAGGTCGCTTTATTGACACCTCTCGTCATTTGGTACTGTCTGCCAATCATCCATCGCCTTTATCGGCAAATCGTGGTGGATTTTTTGGCACGCGTCCTTTTTCACAGACGAATGAGTATCTGATTCAACATGGCAAAGAAGCCATTGATTGGGCGTTGCCACAGTGATGCTTGAATTTGATATCAATGATTAAACTCAAGCTGATACATCTGATTGTTGAGTATTACTAGTAACCCCAAAAAATCATTCGTGCGGAAAATTTTTTTTAATGTGTTTAAAATGTCATCAAAATTTGTATCAAAATCACAAAAATAAACCAACAAACTTTAGTTTGTTAAAATTTTGGTCGCCCATTGACGTTGTCATGATGAAACACGCCCTAACCCTTGCCAAAATTGGAGCAGAGCGTGGCGAGATACCTGTTGGGGCAGTGGTGGTGCATGACGGGCAGATTTTGGGTGAGGGTTTTAATTGCCCGATTGGTACGCACGATCCCACACACCATGCCGAGATTGTCGCCCTTCGTCAAGCATGTCAACGGGTGCAAAACTATCGTTTGCCGGTGGGCAGCACCCTGTATGTTACGCTAGAACCGTGCACCATGTGTTTTGGTTCGCTCGTTCACGCTCGTGTCAGTCGTGTGGTGTTTGGGGCGTATGAACCAAAGGCAGGGGCGGTGGTCAGTCAATTAAAACTTGCCACAGAACCTTTTTATAATCATGTTGTTGCCATTCAGGTCGGACTCTTGGCAAATGAAAGCTCAGCTCTGTTGAGTGATTTTTTTAAAAAAAGAAGAGGGGAGAAGAAAAAGTTAAAATCGATAATCGCTTAAATATTGAAGATTATTTTTGATTTATTTTTAAAAAAACTCTTACAAAACACCAGCTTTACTCCTAAGTTCAGACCTTGTTAATGATTTGTGATTGGCACACTGAACGCTGAACACTTTAAGAGGTTTAAACCTACAAAAATATGACTGTCTTAACTTATGCTTTAGACAGTCATATGTGATGCTCTTTGGTTCTTGTGCTTGTATAAGTGGGTGTTTGGTAGATTTGATGAGTGTAAAACATTTTGTAGTCATGCTGCATACGAATTGACCAGCAATTTGATCATAGGTGCGATATTTTTAAAATGCTATCAAGTTGCCATTAAACAGATGGGCAGCCAATATTGGGCTTTCTAACACTTTTTATGCACAGTTGCTTGTGCTGACCTAAACGCTCAATTGGTTGTGTACGTGTTTCGTGAAACCTACCAGACGTTTGAATGTGGTATTAGATAAATGAGAATGCTTCTGGTTCATTGGGGTATTTTAGCATAGGATGGATTTTGCGGGCAGTCTAACCATTTTACCGCAACGAATTAGCTTCGTATTTTTTGGTGTAATTTTAGTATAATATCAGTGCTAATTTATGTTGGATCCAAAACTAATCATCATTTAGTTTTATCACTCATGAAGGTTTATCATGAAAAACAACAAAAAAGTAATTTTGTCGCGACTTCTATGGCGATTACTATGATAGTAATGTTTTGAATGCTTTCCTCGGGCTGGTCATTGTGATTAACGTTTGTTCCGGGTGTTGTCCTTGCTTATGGACTTTTCTTGTTAACTATTGTCCGAAAGGCTCCCAATCCATCAGTGCTATTGCCCTTGTACTTATTAGCACTTGGCATACAAATGCTCCACTTTGCCGAAGAATATGTCACAGGTTTTTATCAAGCATTCCCGACATTGTTTGGAGGTCAAGCCTATTTGGTAAATACATTTGTCGTTTTTAATATGTGTGCCTATTGCCTGTTTTTGATTGGTGGCATTATATTGCATCAGCAAAAACGAGTATTGATGATGATACCTTTGTTTTTTTATTTCCTACGGGGTGCTTGTCAATGCCATTTCTAACTTGGTTTTTCTTTGATGGTGCAAGGATATTTTCCAAGATTATATACTTCCTTTGCCCATTGGGTATTAGCACCTTTATTGATAAAATCTTTATGGCAAGAAACAAGATAAATAATACGTTTTATGATGATTGATCATCTTATTATTAACCACTTTTTTGTAATGGCGCTATCATGAATTCAAAAATTAACAGCA
>JBHCHC010000005.1:0-10948 GCA_041802645.1 Moraxella sp.
AAGTGGGCAAAAAAGCCCAAAAAGAAAGCAATGTGGCTTATCGTGACCCACAGAATCCAAAAAATGTTTGGGCAGGTCGTGGTCGTAAGCCTGTTTGATTAGAAGAAGCTTTGGCTAAGGGTAAAAAACTAGAAGATTATGCGGTATAAGAGTTTATCATCTTGACTGCAAGAAATACGATAAGTCAGGGTATTTATTCTGACTTATTTTAATTTGCATGGATTGTATTGATGAGTAGAAACGATTGATAAATCTGTGTAACTTGCGTTTAAAATATCAGCAACCATACAGCAAGGATGGTTGATGTAAGGTTAAAGATGAATTCTATTAAAAGATGTTAATTTTAGTTAAATGTCATTAAATGATGATTAAATGATCTATAAATTTGAGTAATGATTATGGCAAGTATTAATAAAGTGATTATCGTTGGTAGATTGGGTCAGGACCCAGAAGTTCGTCAATTTCAAAATGGCGGCAGCTTAACCAGTATTAATGTAGCAACCAGTGAGCGTTGGACGGATAAAAATACAGGTGAACAAAAAGAGCAAACCGAGTGGCATAGAATCAGTTTATTTAATCGCTTGGGTGAAATTGCTGCTCAGTTCTTACATAAAGGTTCTCTCGTTTATATTGAGGGTAGCCTACACACACGCAAATATACGGATCAACAAGGCATTGAGCGTTATAGCACAGAAGTGCGTGCCAGCCAAATGCAACTGTTAGAGAGACGTGATAATAGTGGCGGTGGCGACTGGCATGGCAACCAAGGTGGTCAAGTTTATCAAAATAACCGCAACTTTGGCGGTCATCACAACCAAAATAACCAATGGGGCAATCAAGGTGGTCTCCAAAATGGCGGCTTTGGTGGTAATAATTTCCCAAACCAAGGCGGCTTCCAAAATGGCGGCTTTAACAATCAACCTCAAAATGGTTTTGCTCAAAACGCTCCTAACTACCAAAACAACAATGCCAATCAAGGTTTTGGAGCAAATACGTCGCACCAAAACCCCAATCTGCCTCCCAATCAAGTCGCTCAAGGGATGAATCCAAATGTTCATCCGAATACTCAAGTGGGCGGTCAAGACATGAACTCTCCTCAAAACAACCCATTCATGGAGAAAGATAAGTCGCCACCTAAGGCAGTTACCCCACCATCAAGCAGTGGCGTGGCAGATGATGATATGCCTTTTTAGGGGCGTCATCACATATGGTTGTGAATACATGATAAATCATAAAAATAAAAACGGTGGCAGGGCAGTCACCGTTTTTTTTTAATCAAAAGTGGAGAGTGATATAGCACAAGATGACCGCGATATAAAATTTGATTGAAAATTTTGCTTTTTTAAGTCATAATTTGTTACAATAACATCCACTACATTTGTATACTTTATTTACCTTTTATCATTCACTTTTATTTGGAAAAATCATGAAAAGAGTCGTCATCACAGGCATGGGTATTGTCTCAAACATTGGTAATGAGCTGACCACTGTCACCGAAAATCTAAAAGCAGGTCGATCAGGCATTGTTTTTAATCAAAGCTATGTCGACAATGGTTTTAAGTCACAGGTTTCAGGATCCATCGATGTTCAAAGCTTGGACACCTCTGCCATCGATCGCAAATTAAAGCGTTTCATGTCAGATGCCAGTTTGTATGCTTATGTCAGTGCTTTGTCCGCCATACAAGATGCAGGATTGAGTCTAGAAGATGTGGCAGACAACGCACGAGTGGCGGTGGTGGCAGGCTCTGGTGGTGCTAGCACGGCTGATGTGGTCACCTCGGTGGATAATATGAAAACCAAGGGACTTCGTGGTGTGGGAGCGATGGCAGTGCCAAAAATCATGAGCAGCACCGTATCAGCAACCCTTGCTACAGGGCTAAAAATCAAAGGCATCAGTTATTCATTGTCATCCGCCTGTGCAACATCTAGCCATTGTATCGGACATGCGATGGAGCTCATTCAACTGGGTAAAGCGGACGTAGTATTGGCAGGCGGAGGAGAGAGCGAACATTGGACGCAGTCTTGCATGTTTGATGCGATGGGGGCGATGAGTACCCAATATAATGACACGCCCACAACCGCCAGCCGTCCTTATGACAGTACTCGTGACGGTTTTGTCATCGCAGGTGGTGGCGGTATGGTGGTGGTAGAGAGTCTAGAACATGCCAAGGCTCGTGGAGCGAATATTTTGGCTGAGATTGTTGGCTATGGGGCGACATCAGATGGTGCTGAGATGGTCGCACCAAGTGGTGAGGGAGCCACCCGATGCATGCAAATCGCCCTAGCTCAGGCGCAGCTTGATACGGTAGATTATGTAAACTCACATGGCACCAGTACGCCACTTGGCGATATTACTGAGTTATACGCCATTGCTGATGTCTTTGGCGGTGCTGATAAGACCCCACCCATCAGTTCAACCAAATCCATGACTGGGCATAGTCTAGGTGCGGTGGGTGTGCAAGAGCTCATCTACTGTGTGCTGATGATGAATAATGATTTTATTGCTCCTAGCATTAACATCACCGATATGGATGAAAAAGCCAAGCCTTTTGACATCGTGCAGACCACACGCCAAACCAAGATTGACACCGCCATGAGCAACAGCTTTGGTTTTGGGGGGACGAATTCGGCATTGGTGCTAAAAAAATTTAAAGATTAACAAAAGCATACGCCCAACTTGACAGTCAGTGAGGTTGGGTTTTTCTTGATTTTCTTGATAAAGCCGACCAAATCTCAATGCTCGCCTAAACCAAGCTCAAATCTTTGTCACATCACTCATCAGCACCAAAAACTTCTTTTCCTTTTGCTTGTTTTGTTTTACAATTTGCCTTTTGCCTTTATATTTTAACATGCTCACACACACCATTCATGCCATGCACACCCCAAGCGAATTGGTTACGCTCATTGCCAAGCATTATCCCAATTGGCAGGTGTGTTTTTTAAAGAATGCCCATCATCCTGTTATTGGTATTTGCCCTGTTGTATCATGGACGGCGACATTTACTGATGAACTTGTGATTCACAAAGCCACACGCCATCATGGTCGCAGTCACTGCCAACACTACCCATCCACTTATGTCGATTGGCAAAACGAGCTGATTGACTACTGTCATGACCAAGAGAATATGCCTGCTGATCATAATGGCTATACACATGGTCTGATGGGATTTATTGGTTATGATTTATCTGCTCATCAATTCAATGATGACATCGACATCCTACCCAATCAGCCGTGTGCCTATTTTGGGCATTATGATGTTTATATTAAGCCTGTCACGTTGGGGTTTGAATTGATTGGCATGAGTGATGATGGTGTTTTTAACGACATTAAAAAGAAGTTAGATGAGTTATTACAAAAAGAATTGCTCAAACCAACAGCAACCGAATTCATGCCATCATGGCAAAAATCGGATTATGTTCATGCTTTTAATCAAATCCAAGCATATATTCAAGCGGGCGATACTTATCAAATCAACCTAACCCAAAAATGGACATCTGATTTGACAGATTTGGTTAGTCACTTACCTTACTTAGACGGCGAGATGAAATCACCATTTACCACCTTTTTAAAATTAGGTCAATTTGAACTGCTGTCACTATCGCCAGAATTGTTTTTTGATTTTTATCAAACAGATGAGGGCATTCATGTGATAACTAAGCCCATCAAAGGCACACGCCCACGCAACGATGATGCCAAGCGAGATGAGGACTTAAAACAAGAGTTGATTAATAGCGAAAAAGACATGAGTGAAAATCTCATGATAGTGGATTTGCTGCGAAATGATTTGGGTAAATACGCCCGTGTTGGTACTGTAAAAACTCCTAAGCGTTTTGATATTGAAAGCTTTAAAAATGTTCATCACATGGTCAGCACCGTTACTGCTCAATTACAAGACGTACATTCATTGACGGTATTGTTTGGCTCACTTCCTGCTGGTTCCATCACGGGAACACCAAAAAAACGGGCGTGTGAGATTATTCGTGAGTTGGAAGTGTCTCCTCGGGGAGCATATTGCGGTACGATGGGTTATTTAAACTTTGATGGAACAGGCAGTTGGAACGTACTGATTCGAACCCTCCAAAAATGGGAAAAATGTGAGCTGTGGGCAGGCGGTGGTGTCACCATCAAATCAGACTCAGACAGCGAGCATCAAGAGTGTGCCGATAAGGTGGGCAGCATCATACAGATGATGAAACATCCAAACCACTTCATAAATACACCTCACAACACACAAAAAGAGTCATCATGCAAGATAAAGAGTTGAGTAAATTTTTAAGTTTGGTATTGCGTCATCGACCAGAGATGATTGGTATTAGGCTTGATGAAAATGGCTTTACCGATATGGAAGCTTTAATCAAAAATGCCAACGCCTATCTGTGTCAATGGGATAAATCTTTTGATGTACATCAATTGCTGTCAGTGGTGGCAAACAACGACAAACAGCGATTTCAGATATCAGGTGACAACACAAAAGTGCGAGCTGTGCAAGGGCATTCACACCCTGCTGTCAAACGCCATTATGAGTCACAGATACCTCCAAGTGTGCTGTATCATGGCACGGCATTCAAGTCACTTGATGGCATTAAACAGCACGGCTTAACCGCTCAGTCTCGCCATCATGTTCATCTCTCTGCCGATAGAGCCACTGCTAAAAAAGTAGGTTCAAGACATGGCAAAGCGGTAGTTCTAACAATCAACACTGACCAAATGCATAAAGATGGTCATGTTTTTTATCAAGCTGAAAATGGGGTTTGGCTAACAAAAAGCGTGTCGATAGATTATATTGATTTTTGGCATGACAGCCTTTGAGGTGTCATGAGCTCCGTCTTTTTTTGCCATCAAAAATCTGCTATAATAACTCCTTTTTCTCAAAAGTGCTTTGTACGCACTTTCTTTTTTTATCTTAAATCCATTGGTAGCGGTTATATATTTGATGGTAACAAATATCACTACCAACGCCACATCTAGGAGTATATTTTATGGTAGCCATCACTTTGCCAGACGGCAGTATCAGACAGTTTGAAGGGACAATTACTGTCATGGACATCGCCCAAAATATCGGAGCAGGGCTTGCCAAAGCGACTGTGGCAGGACGTGTGAATGGTCAGCTGGTCGATGCTTGCGACCCCATTACCACAGATGCTACTGTAGAAATTATTACGCCAAAAAACCCCGAGGGCGTGGAGATTATTCGTCACTCATGTGCTCACCTGCTTGGTCACGCCGTCAAGCAACTCTATCCTGAGGTAAAGATGGTTATCGGACCTGTCATCGAAGATGGTTTTTATTATGATATTTATAGCGATCGCCCGTTCACACCTGATGACATGAAGGCAATCGAGGGGCGAATGAAAGAGCTCATCGACCAAGATTATGATGTGATTAAAAAGATGACTCCACGAGAGGAGGTTATAGATGTGTTTAAGGCTCGTGGCGAGGACTATAAATTGCGACTCATTGAGGATATGCCTGATGAGACGCACATGGGACTGTATTATCATCAAGAATACATTGATATGTGCCGCGGTCCTCATGTGCCAAATACTCGCTTTTTAAAGGCATTTGCTCTAACCAAAATGAGTGGTGCGTATTGGCGTGGTGATGCCAAGAACGAGCAGTTACAACGGATTTATGGTACGGCATGGGCGGACAAAAAAGACTTGCAAGCCTATATCAAGCGTATCGAAGAGGCTGAAAAACGAGATCATCGCAAAATCGGTAAGCAGTTAGGTCTGTTTCATCTTCAAGAGCAAGCTCCTGGCATGGTATTTTGGCACCCCAATGGTTGGACGATTTGGCAGGTGCTTGAACAGTACATGCGTAAAATCCAAAAAGACAACGGTTATCAAGAGATAAAAACCCCACAAGTGGTAGATAGAAGTCTTTGGGAGCGTTCAGGACATTGGGAGAACTATGCTGAGAATATGTTTACCACATCATCTGAAAGCCGCGATTATGCCATTAAGCCGATGAACTGCCCTTGTCATGTGCAGGTATTTAATCAGGGATTGAAGTCTTATCGTGACCTACCCTTGCGTCTGGCGGAGTTTGGCTCGTGTCATCGCAACGAGCCGTCTGGAGCACTCCACGGCATCATGCGTGTGCGTGGCTTTACCCAAGATGATGCTCATATTTTTTGTACCAATGCTCAAATTCGCTCAGAAGCCCTTGATTTTATTAAATTAACGCTTGATGTGTATAAGGATTTTGGTTTTGATAACATTGCCATGAAGCTGTCTACTCGTCCTGAAAAGCGTGTCGGCTCTGATGAGTTGTGGGACTTGGCAGAAAAAGACTTGGCGGATGCCTTAGATGAAGCAGGGCTTGACTGGGAGCTACAAGCAGGCGAAGGGGCATTTTATGGTCCTAAGATTGAATTTAGTCTAAAAGACTGTTTAGGTCGTGTGTGGCAATGTGGCACGCTGCAACTTGATTTTAACTTGCCTGAACGTCTAGATGCTGAATTTGTTGGTGAATCAGGCGAGCGTGAACGCCCTGTCATGCTACACCGTGCGATTTTGGGGTCGTTTGAGCGTTTTATCGGCATTTTAATTGAGCATTATGCAGGGTTTTTCCCAGCGTGGCTTGCCCCAACCCAAGCCGTTGTCATGAATATTACCGATAAACAGGCGGAGAGTGTCAATGATGTGGTTGCTAAGCTAAACGCCAAAGGCTATCGTGCTGTGAGTGATTTGCGTAACGAGAAAATCGGCTTTAAAATCCGTGAACGCACGCTTGAACGCATTCCATTCATGCTTGTGCTGGGCGATAAAGAAGTGGAATCTGGCACGGTCAATGTGCGTACAAGAGAAGGTGACAACTTAGGCAGCATGAGCCTTGATGACTTTATCGTTGTCTTGGATAAGGCGATTGCTCTAAAGGGTAGAGTTGAAGCGAAGGCAGAATAATCACAGCATCAATAAAAAAACAAGCTCTACACAGGGCTTGTTTTTTTATTGCATATTTTTACATAAAAGCAGATGACGGTTTATGATGTTTTTGGTAATTTTTAGCTTATGTTAATATGGATTAAAGGATTTTTATGAAAAAACTTGCTTTAATAATATTTGCGTTGTTTTTGTTTGGTTGTACAACCACAACCAAACAGCCTACCGAGCCAATTACCTATTCTGTATTAGAAACCACACCAAATGAGCAGCTTATGGGCAATGACTATAAGCTCCCCAGTCATATCCGCACTTTACCCATTGGACTTTTTACTTGGTATCCACAAGGTTCAACATTAGTTCTACCCATTGGTCTTGATGGGATTATAGGGAGGTTTGTTTGGCTCAATGATTGTCTTTTGTTTAATGTGGATAACACAGCAGAATTGATAACCCCTATTTTTTGGGTAAATACTATTAAGGACTATCAATTTTATGGCAATCAAGGATTTTTAACCCTACATAATGATAAAATCATTTTTTTAAATCATCAATATCACATTGAATCAGAAATAGACTCCAAATATAATCATACAGAGCGAATCATTCAGCGTGGTCAAGATAAATGCCTGATGGATAATGTGATTTATTTAGGTATCAAAGTGGTGGATTAAGATAATCATCATTGGTTCTGTGTTGTTCTAAAGTTCATTCAAAGTTTTTTGGATGAGTTTATCAAACCATTAAAATTTAACCAAAGCTGCTAAACCTCTTGAAATCCCCACAATTTTTAAGTAAAATAAGGGTCTATATTTTTATTTGGAGTAAGACTTATTAAACCGTCAAATCGTCTAAACGTCAATGAAGACATTCGTGCCAAAGAAGTCCGCCTGGTTAAGGCTGATGGAGAACAGTTGGGCGTGGTCAGCCTAAAACAAGCGTTAGAGACCGCTCGTGAAAGCAACCTAGATTTGGTTGAGATTGTGCCAGACTCAAACCCGCCTGTTTGCAAAATTATGGACTATAAACGCTATTTGTATGAACAAAAGCAAAAAGCCAAAGAAGCCAAAAAGAACCAAAAGCAGACTCAAGTCAAAGAGATTAAATTAAGACCAGGTACCGAGGAAGCGGATTATCAGGTTAAACTGCGTAAAATCATTGAGTTTCTAGAGGGCAAAGATAAGGTTAAAGTTTCTATTCGCTTTCGTGGGCGTGAGATGAGCCATCAAGAGATTGGTCGTGCTCAGCTTGAACGCATCATTAAGGATACCGAAGAGTTGGCGAGTGTTGAACAAGCACCTAAAGTGGAAGGTCGCCAAATGGGTATGCTTCTAGGTCCTGCTAAGAAGAAATAATCATCATAAACACGCATTAATAGCCCGCCTTATGACGGGCTATTTTTTGGGTTTTTGCTTTGGCTTTTATGGGTGCCCAAAAAGGAAGCAATACAAAAAGTAATGGCTAGCATGATGTTTTTGGTAGTTATTACTACTTAACGTTTGCATTGCCAACCATAATGAGGATTGTGTCAGACGATGTTATGAGACAGGACTATTTCATTTCTGCCTTAAAGTCACGCTTCTTATCCATTTGCCAATCACGCTCTTTTAAAGTGGCACGTTTATCATGTAGCTTTTTACCTTTGGCGAGAGCAATTTCACATTTAACCCGACTGCCACTCCAGTAGCAGGATAAAGGCACAACTGCATAGCCTTTTTGATTGACCATACCAAAAAGCTTGTCAATCTGTTTGCGATGCAATAACAGCTTGCGTGTTCGAATGTTGTCAGGATGAATGTGCGTCGAGCTGGTCAAAAGCGGCTGAATGTGGGCTCCGAATAAGAACGCCTCACCGTTTTTAAAAATCACATAAGCATCTGTAATCGCCATCTTTCCTGCACGAATAGATTTGACTTCCCAGCCTTCTAACACCATTCCTGCCTCAAAAGTTTCCTCAATAAAATATTCGTGGCGAGCTTTTTTATTGGCACAGATTTGGTTTGATGGTTTTTTTGCCATGATGTCATCCAAAGTATGAATGTGATTATATTTGCTGACCGTCATTATAAGAGATTTGGGGAATAATTACAAACCAGCCAATGAGAGTGTTACATTAGTCTAATAAAATGGTATTTGCCTTTGCTTGCCATACTTGGTAATATAGATAAAATTTGATTACTTCACTTTGGAAATGAATAATGCTAAACAGTAAGCCCACTTTGGAAACTTTGCTAGACCACCGTTCGGTGCGTAAATATACAGATGAGCCGATTTCTGATGAGATGATGACTGCTATTTTTGAGGCAGGTCGTGCCGTATCGACATCAAGCTATCTGCAAGCGACCAGTATTGTCCGTGTGCGTGATAAGGCAAAACGTACGCAATTTCGCCAAATCTCTAACAACCTAAGCGAGGAGAAGTATCATCAATTGCTTGCCGAAGGCAAACGCTTGGGTCATGCCTATGTGGAGGACTGTGCTGAGTTTTTGGTGTTCTGTATGGATGCCCATCGCCACCATCAGTTGGCGACTGTCAATACCGATTGGACAGAGGTTGCTCTAATTGGGGCGATAGATTCGGCACTTATGGCTCAAAATATTTTGGCGACCGCAGAGAGTTTGGGGCTTGGCGGTGTATATATCGGCTCGCTTCGTAATGACATCAAACGTGCCAGTGAGATATTGGATTTACCAAAACACGTGGTGCCACTTTTTGGATTATGCCTAGGACATCCTGACTGGACATCAAAAATCAATCAATCACAGCGTCCACGCCTGCCCTTAGAAGTACTTGTCTCAACGGATACTTATAAGGTGGCAAGCGATGAGGAGTTATCCGCTTATAACGAGGAAGTGCGTGCTTACTATGGAGGACGTGGCTTGGAGTTAGATTGGCGTGCCCAAATCGCTGAAACCTTTGGTGGTGACGCGCGTCCATTCATGCTAGAATATTTACAGTCACAAGGATTTGTCAAGCGTTAATTCCTTGCATGCAAAAGAGAGATAAGATACAAAAAGTCGGACATTGGTTCGGCTTTTTTGTGTATTTTGGGCAAGTCGTTTTCATGTCTTGATAAAATAACCTCCCCAAACCTCTAAAAATTTGCTACCATATGGCATTTTTATCAGCTGTTTTATTTCATGAGCACCATTTCCTTAAAAAAAGCCTTGTATCCTGGCACATTTGACCCCATTACCAATGGACACATTGACCTTGTTAACCGTGCCTTAAAAATCTTTGATGAGGTTATCATCTCGGTGGCGTTTGCTCATCATAAAAAGCCTTTATTTAGTTTTGATGAGCGAGTAGCGCTTGTACAAGAGATTTTTCAGCATAATGACAGGGTGTCGGTGGTTGGCTTTGAGGGCTTGCTCGTGGATTTTGTCAAAGAGCAAAATGCTGTGGCGGTCATTCGAGGGCTCAGAGCAGTGAGCGATTTTGAATACGAATTTGGGCTCGCCAACATGAATCGTAGCATCGATGAAGATTTTGAGGCAGTGTTCTTAACGCCTGCACAGGAATATTCTTTCGTCTCATCCACACTCGTGCGAGAAGTGGCAAAGTTGGGTGGCGATGTTTCAAAGTTTGTCCCATCTTGTGTGCTTGATGGTTTCGGACGAAAATTTGGACGATAATCACACCATAGAGATAAGACGATGTTCATTGCACCCATTAGTATCTTGCCTGAGATGTTTAAGGCGATTACCGACTATGGCATCACAGGGCGTGCCATTGGACGTGGACAGATCGCCGTTCACACCATCAATCCTAGAGATTTTACCACTGATAATTATCGGCGTATCGATGACCGTCCTTTTGGCGGAGGGCCAGGCATGGTCATGCTTTCTGAACCGTTAGAGCGGGCGATACTGCACGCCAAAGCCTTGGCAGAGCATCATTTTACAAGTCTAGGTAGGTCAAACACCTCTTGCCCTGTCATCTACCTGTCACCACAGGGCAGACCGCTTGATGAGCAGACAGTACTGACATGCAGTGAGCTAGACGGCATGATACTTTTGTGCGGTCGCTATGAAGGCATCGATGAGAGGTTGATTCGTCG
>JBHCHC010000006.1:0-2890 GCA_041802645.1 Moraxella sp.
CCATCTGATGTTCCTCCACTTGCCACACAGCTTGCCGAGTGGATTTTGGCAGATGGTCTGCCGGTACGTTTTGGATTGCAATTGCATAAACTCATCTGGGCAGATGCTAAAGGAAAATAAATCAAAAGACCAGTGGTGTTGCCATCGGTCTTTTTTCACATAAGTAAGCTTTATATGACCTAAGGCAGCAGCATTAGAGTGCTTTCGCCACAGCTAATCTATCGCACACACTGCCAAGTCTTTGATGACAAGTTGTAGGCTCTGACTGCCCTGCCACTCATTAACCTCCAAAGCAAACAGTGCGTGTACTAAGCTGGCACGGTAATCCCATGCTTTTACATCATGATTAAACCAAATGGCATCAATGGGGTATTCAACGCCTTCATGTCGCAAGATCAGCTTTAAGTGCTTATCTTTTAAGATGCGAAAATTCACCACCTCAAACATGCCATCAAAAGCAGGTGGTAAAAAGCCATTACCCCACACACTGATATTCTTCAAAGTCTGTACAAAAGCCAAGCTAAAATCAGACGGCATTAACGCACCATCGGTGTATTTTAACTCATTAAACAGCTCCTCATCAAAACCCTCGATGACCTTAAAAAATTCTGCCTGAAATCGCTCAAAATCACGCTTATGAATGGTTAAGCCCGCTGCCATCGCATGACCACCAAAATGTAAAATTAAGTCAGGATTTGCCATTGCTACCGTCTCAATGGCATCACGAATGTGCACACCGGCAATGGAGCGTCCCGAACCTTTAATAAAGTCATCATCGCCTGTCTTTTGGGCATCGGCAGGGGCGAACACGATGGCGGGACGATAGAATCTCTCCTTAATCCTCCCTGCAACAATCCCAATCACACCTTGATGCCAGTTATCTTGGTATAGACAAATGGCCTTAGCCATTGATTTGGGGGTGGATGCCTGCCCGTCTTGGCGTTCATGCTCTGCTAAGATGATGTCGTCTGACTCATCAGACAAATGCAGCTCATCAATGATCGCACTTGCCTCATCACGCATCTGCGTCTCTATGGTGCGACGTGATTGATTGAGTCGGTTTAGCTCAATCGCCAAACGATGTGCCTCACCCAAATCATCAGTCAGCAGACACTCCACGCCTGTACGCATATTATCCATGCGTCCTGCAGCGTTAATCCGTGGTGCGATGGCAAAACCAAAATCATCCACCGTCATTTTACTCACATCTCGCCCCGCCTGTTCAAGCAGTGCCAATATTCCCACACAACACCGCCCTTCACGAATGGCTTTTAGTCCATGCGTGACTAAGATGCGGTTATTTTGGTCAAGATGTCCCACATCTGCCACCGTGCCTAGTGCCACAAGGTCAAGATATTTGGCGACCTGCGTGGTGGTCTTGCCTGCCTCACGACGTATTTTAGCAACGCGTCCCATGACATAAAATGCCACGCCCACACCCACCAACCATTTACTGCCGAACTCGCAGCCGACTTGATTGGGGTTAATAACAGCACTTGCCTTAGGTGAGCTGCTCGTGGTTAGATGATGATCGGTGATAACCACCTCAATACCCAACTCCTTGGCTTTGGCAACCCCCTCATGGCTAGATATGCCATTATCTACCGTGATGATGAGTTCAGGATGAAATGTCTTAGCTCCATGCACAACGATTTCAGGAGTCAGTCCATAACCAAACTTAAAGCGGTCAGGCACTAAAAATTCCACATCTGCTCCCATTTCACGTAGGCATCGCACCATGAGCGTGGTGGAAGTTGCACCATCACAATCAAAATCTCCAACGATTAAAATCCGCCGATGTTCATCGATGGCGTGACTGATGATGCTCGCCCCTTGCTCCAACCCCAGCAAATCGCTGGCGGGCAAAAGTCTGGTCACGGACATGTCCATCTCACGAGCATCACGAATTTGTCGTGATGCCAAAAGCCTCGCCAAGGTGTAACCAAACATCGTAACAAGCTCAGAAGGAATATCATCACTGTGGCGTGGTACAAGCTCTAGTTTTTTTGGCGTGAACCGACCCACTTTATCAAAAGCACGTTCAAAGTTCTGAACGCTTGTATTGGTTAGATGAGATAAGTTAGCGGTGGCGAATTTTTGTGTACCTGTGGCATGAGTGGACTTTAGGGGCTTAGAGGGCTGATGGCTGCTCTCAAAGGGATTATCACCATCGGACTGGTTTGTTAAATAACCTGTCTTTATACTCATTCTTTAATCTCTTTTTTGTTTAACTTTTTTCTAAGCTATTTTAGCATAAATTTACCAAAAAACTTGCTCTAAAACCCTGAGTTATCTTGCTTAATATTTACACGATGATACATTTTATTAGCAACTTTATTACAATGACAGCAGCGAACTGTGGTATGATTTGCCAGTAAATCAGCAATAAAAAAGCATTTGGTTTTATATTACATCTTATGAACACCGAGTGCCATCTTATTTTTCATTTTGTTATTTGTATGGAGTATTTTATGAGTTTTAACAATCTTGGCAAAACCACCTTAGTCGCCAAAAACGTTCAAGGACTTAACCTAGAGCAAGTCAGACGCGAATGTCAAGCATTGGCCAAGTCTCGTGCCAAAATCTCAGCAGGTGTTGCCATCATTCCCATTCCTTTTTTGGACGTGGCGGTGGATGTGGGGATGCTGACTAAGTTGTTACCACAGATTAGCGAACGCTTTGGTTTGGAGGATAAGGACACCGCTGAAGCTCGTGAAAAAAACATTAAGGATAAAGTTTTGGCAGTCGGTGGTTTGGTCGCCTCTCGTGGTTTGGTTAATAAAACCATTCAAGGCTTTGGCGGTCGCATCATCGGCAAGCAAGTTGCCAAATACATTCCATTGGGCGGTCAGATTGTTGCCAGCTCTATCGGCTATATGATTTTCAAAAA
>JBHCHC010000007.1:0-9306 GCA_041802645.1 Moraxella sp.
AGAACTTAATATGCCCGACCTTAAAGTGCGTTACAATCTGGTCACCTCTCAAACTCGCATCCCACTGATTCAAAATGGCACCGTTGACTTAGAGTGTGGCTCAACCACCAATAACACCGAACGCCAACAACAAGTAGACTTTTCAGTGGGCTTTTTCGAGATTGGTACGCGTCTGCTTACCGCAACTGATTCTGGCATCAACGGCTTTGATGACCTAAAAGGCAAAACACTCGTCACCACCGCAGGAACGACATCAGAGCGTTACATCAAGCAATACAATGATGAGAAAAAAGCAGGGATTAACATTGTCTCTGCCAAAGACCATGGCGAGAGTTTCCTAATGCTAGAAAGTGGACGAGCTGCTGCCTTTATGATGGATGATGTGCTGCTTGCTGGTGAACGTGCTAAGTCCAAAGATCCTGCTAAATGGCACATTGTGGGCGAGCCGCAGTCTTTTGAAATCTATGGCTGTATGGTACGCAAAGGCGATGCTGACTTTAAGAAAGTAGTGGATGACACCCTAAAAGCCGTCTATGCCTCAGGGGAGATTAATGGCATTTATGACAAGTGGTTCACTCAGCCTATCCCACCAAAGAACGTCAACATGGATTTCAAAATGTCGGATAACCTAAAAGCCCTACTGGCAAATCCACATGACAAAGCAGAGCCACAACCCGCTCAATAACTCATAGACTTGTAATAAAACCACTCAATTTTTTGGGTGGTTTTTTAGAATGATAGGAATTTTCCATGAATTATAACTGGAATTGGGGCGTACTTTTTGGCCCAACAGGCGTGGGTAATGAGCTGTATTGGCACTGGTTGTTAAAGGGCTTTGGTTGGCTACTTGTCATTGGCTCGGTGGCGTGGGTCATCGCTTTGGTGGTGGGTAGCATTTTGGGAGTGATGAAAACCCTACCGAACAAACCCGCTCGTGCCATTGCCACCATGTATGTCAGTTTTTTTAGAAACATACCGTTACTGGTGCAGCTGTTTTTTTGGTTCTATGTGGCACCCACCTTACTGACCGAATCTTTGCAAACATGGTGGTTCACCTCATTATCTTTTAATACCTCAGCGGTCATCTCAGCCAGTGTTGGCTTGGGACTATTTACCTCCGCTCGTATCATTGAGCAGGTGCGAACAGGGATTGAATCGCTACCTAAGGGTCAGACCAATGCAGGCTATGCCTTAGGATTTAGTACCGCCCAAGTGTATCGTCACGTGCTACTGCCACAGGCGTTTCGAGTGATACTACCCCCCATGAGTTCAGAACTGACCAACTGCTTTAAAAATGCCTCCGTTGCCTCATTGGTGGGCGTGGCGGAGCTTATTAGCCAAACCAAAACCATCAGCGAATACACCCAAAACAATTTTGAAGTGTATACCTTTGCCACCATCATTTATCTGATTTTTAACATGACACTCATCTATGGCATGACGTACTTAGAGAAAAAAGTACGCATCAAAGGGCAAATCGGAGGAGAGGTATGAACGAATTACAACTTGCCATGCCTGCCCTGATGTCGGGCTTTTGGGTGACACTCAAAGTTCTGATTCTTGCCATCATCGGTGGTCTTGCCATCGGCACAGTGCTCGCGCTCATGAGACTATCAGGCAAAAAATGGCTGTCTGTACCAGCGGCTTTGTATGTCAACTACTTTCGCTCTGTACCGTTGCTGCTTGTGCTGTTATGGTTTTATTTTGCCGTGCCGATGATGTACAACTGGATAACGGGTAAATTCTTTACCTTAGACACCGCCTTTACTTCATGCGTGGTGGCGTTCATGGTATTTGAAGCGGCGTATTTCTCGGAGATTGTCCGTGCGGGTATTCAGTCCATCGGACGTGGTCAAGTCGCTGCCAGTTATGCTCTTGGCATGACCTACAAACAAACCATGCAGCTCATTATCCTACCACAGGCATTTCGCAAAATGCTGCCTTTGGTGCTACAACAATGCATCATTTTGTTTCAAGACACCACGCTTGTCTTTGCCATTGGTTTGGTGGATTTTTTCCGTGCCTCCTACGTACGTGGCGACTTGATGGGACTATTAACTCCATATATACTCGGTGCTGGTGCGGTGTACTTTATCATCAGCTTGACAGCCTCCATTGGGGTAAATGCCCTAAAAAAACGACTCAGATTTTAACCTAAGGAATATGTATGGCAATCGTACAACAAATCAATGACACCACATGGATTAATGAGTTTGGCGGACTGGTATCAAACGAAGGTCACGCCAGCGATGAAATCATGATAAAGATTCGCGAAGTTTCTAAATGGTATGGTAACTTCCAAGTGCTGACTGACTGCACCGCCCACGTTCACAAAGGCGATATGGTGGTGGTATGTGGTCCATCTGGGTCAGGTAAATCCACACTCATCAAGACGGTCAATGGACTAGAACCCTTTCAAAAAGGCACCATCACCATTGGTGATACCTCGGTGGGGGATAAGAATACTGATTTGGCAAAGCTACGCAGCCGCGTGGGCATGGTATTTCAGCACTTTGAACTGTTTCCTCATTTATCCATCAAGGATAATCTCACCATCGCCCAAATCAAAGTCTTAGGACGCTCCGAATCTGAGGCCACCGCCAAAGGGCTTGCTTATCTTGACCGTGTTGGACTATCTGCTCATGCCAACAAATATCCTGCCGAACTGTCAGGCGGACAGCAGCAGCGAGTTGCCATCGCTCGAGCATTATCCATGGACCCTGTTGCCATGCTGTTTGATGAGCCGACATCTGCCCTAGACCCTGAGATGATCGGAGAGGTGCTAGATGTGATGATAAACCTTGCCAAAGATGGCATGACCATGATGTGTGTCACACATGAGATGGGTTTTGCACGCCAGGTGGCAAATCGCATCATCTTTATGGATGAAGGTCATGTGGTAGAAAACTGTAGTCGTGATGAGTTTTTTGGTGGTGCCAGAAGCGAGCGTGCCAAATCATTCTTATCTAAAATTTTAAATCACTAAGCCAACCCCACAACTGACACCCCAAAGCTCATGATGCTCTCTGGGGTGTTTGGTGTGGTAAATTTTCCTAAAAAGTTTTACAATATCTTTTTTAATTCAAAAGAGTATGCCATGTCTGTTTATACCCACCTGTCCGAAGATGAATTTTTTGCGTTTTGTGGTTTGTTTGGTGTCAAATTCAAAAAAGCCATTCCCATCGTTCAAGGGGTAAAAAATTCCAACTGGTTTGTGCAGACAGATGGCGACGAAGGCAATGATTTTTCTTATGTATTTACTTTATATGAAGAGCGTGTGCCTGCCGACATCATGAAAATGGCAACGGTCATGCACGCCTTAAAGGACAAATTGCCGATTGCCCCACCGCTTATCAAGCTCACCGCCAAAGGCAATCAAATCGGTGAAGACTGTGTCATGCGTTATGAAAATAAAGCGATTTTGGTCGTGCCAAAATTGGCAGGCAGCCACCCCACCCAAACCACCGAAGTGATGTGTCATGAAATGGGCAAGGCACTGGCAACGCTACACGACACCTTGACGACCCTACAGCCTGCCGAAGATTATGGCGTGCCACTGTATGACTGGGCAAGGGTCAAAGAGCGTGAAACCGCCTTTATGCCCACCGATGAAGCACGTCTTATGAACGACATTTGGACAGCTTATGCCAATTTGCCCAGTGATTTGCCAAAGGGTCTGTGCCACTTGGATATGTTTACTGACAATACTTTGTGGGATTTTAGTGGCGAGGCACCACGCTTGACAGGCTTACTTGATTTTACCGAAGTGTCGGTGGAGCATTATTTGATGGATGTGGCAATTACCATCAATGATTTTTGTACCACTTGGGGTAATGCTGCCGATGGCGAAAGCGTCAATTTTGATACCGCTAAGATGGACGCTTTTGTGGCAGGGTATGAATCAGTGCGTACTTTGACCAACAATGAAAAGCAAGCCCTGCCTATAATGCTAGCCTATTCTGCGACGATTTTTTGGCTGCTGCGTCTTAATGTCATCTATTATAACCGTGAACAAGGGCGCACGGGCGATGATATTATGGTTAAAAATCCTGATTTGATGAAACGCCTGGCGAGTTTTCATTGGGGTCGGGTGTAACTTAATTTAAAAATACATCAAACCCCAATCACCTTAACTTAATATAAAAAAGATTGGGGTTTTTAATCACTTTATTTAATAACTACATTCATGAAAACCCTAACCACCCAAACGCTCGATAACGCCCCTGCCGACCTGCACACCATCAAAGCCTTGCTTGAGCAGATGATTGATAATGATTTTGTGGTACTGGTTGATGAGCCCACCCAAAATTATATCCAAACCGCTCCTGATGACACTGATGGCTTTGTGTTGGAAATACGCCATTATCCCAATCATCATAATGAAGAAAATGATTTTTGCCATTATCGTAATATAGTCGCTGACATTAATGCTGTTTTTGACCATTTTGCCTTGTTTTTTGACGATAAGCCAATAAATACAGCCCACTGGCAAGACATCACCGAAGAATTTTCCCATCGCATTTATATCAAAACCAATATAGATAACAATCCTTTTGATTATTATCTATTGCACAGTGACGGCATACACAACCGCATCATTGAGCATATTGGCGAGCTGACCACGGCAAAAGATACGTTGGTGATTTATCCTGATGAACATGGCGACTGTTTGCTTGAAATTCGTCTTGATGGCAAACACCACAAACTCATTTATCAAGATAACGAACAAGTCATCACCAAACACATTAAAGACAGTGATGTCTTAAAAAGCATCATCGCCAATTTTATTCATGGCAATATGACTGATTTTGCCAGCTAATCAATGAACTTTCATCCAAACAACCTTAATCACCATAGAGTAAACCAATGTGCCAACTTCTTGGAATGAACTGCAATACCCCCACCGACATCGGATTTAGCTTTGCCGGCTTTCGCAAGCGAGGCGGTGAAACCGACCATCACGAAGATGGTTTTGGCATCGCTTTTTTTGAACGTGTTGACTCAGGCAGAGTCGGTCTGCGTCAGTTTCATGATAACAAGCCCAGTCATTTATCGCCTGTGGCAGATTTGATTAACCACTACCCCATCAAGGCGATGAATGTCATCGCTCATATCCGTAAAGCAACCACAGGCGAAAAAAATACTTTGGCGAATATTCACCCTTTTGTGCGTGAGGTATGGGGCGAGCAATGGGCGTTTGCACATAACGGACAGATGACTGACAGTTTCATTCGCCGCACTGAGCGACTACACGCCAATGGTAATGGTGAATATTATATGCCCGTCGGCACTACTGACAGCGAGTTGGCGTTCTGCTACTTGCTAAACCGCCTTAAAGCCACTTTCAAAACCCGCCCCTCTGATGAGGCTTTGTTTGCATTTTTGACCGCACAGTGTCGCTATCTGTCCGCCAACGGCTTATTTAACTGCTTGATTTCTAATGGCGATTGGCAACTGGCTTATGCAGGCAGCCTGCTATTTTATCTAACTCGCAAAGCCCCCTTTGGCGAAGCACACCTATCTGATGGTGAGATGAGCGTCAATTTTAGTGACGTTACCACCAGCAAAGACAAAGTAACGATATTAGCCACCATCCCCTTAACCACCAACGAAAAATGGCAGCAAATCGCTGTGGATGAGTGTGTCGTATTTCAAGATGGTGATGTGATATTCAAGGACAGTCCTAGCAAAAAAACCTATCTGTCTATCGAAGATGGCATTGCCTTGGCAAGAAGTGTTGGGGCGAGTGTCTAGGGTTTACTTGCCACAACAAATAGCGTATCGTAGCTTAGTGGGTAGCCTTGGTCTGTGGCAAATGTGGCTTGATAACCATCATAAAATGCTTGGAGCGATGATTTTGTCCATGCTTTGCCACCTACGGCCACGCCTGTTTTTTTGATGTGGCGTAATACTTCTTTGGCATCGTCAAAATACAGCACCTCCATGCTTTGATGTGTGGTAACAACGTGAAAGCCACTAGCACTTAGCATGGAACTAAGCTCATTTAAGCCATAATATTGCAAGCCCACACCCGTTAATGTTTTTATCTCTTTTAGATTATCCTGCCCAAAACTGGCAAAAGCAAACACACCTTTAGGCGTCAGTGCCTGATAAATTTTATCAAAAAGGCTTGGTAAATCTTTCATCCACTGCAAGGCGGAGCTAGACAACACTGCATCCACCCTTGGTAAGTCTAGCCTTTCTATATCACCAACCAACAGCTCTGCTTGGACATGTGGCCTAACATCATACAAATCATTTAAATACAGTTTATCAAGTCGCCAACGTTTGACATAGATATCAGTCAAAGTACCTGTACCACAGCCAATTTCCAAGACGCTTGTTGGTGCGACAAGAGGCAGCGTCTTTGACATCATATCAATGAGCATCTGACACATCTGCTGCTGAACGATGGCCGATTTGTCATAAGTGGCATGAGCCTTAGCAAAATTTTGAGCGATTTGCTCAGTGCTGACGTGGGTATTAATACAAGTATGTACCGGTGTATTTGTCATCTCAATCCCATGCTCCTGCCATGTTTAGTGCTGCCATAAATTCGTCCGTCTGCTCTTTGGTGATGTCTGCTGTCAAACACACACGCAGGCGAGCAGTTCTTGTTGGTACAGTTGGCGGTCTGATGGGTAGAACATAAAAACCATGCGACTGCATTTTTTTTGCCATCATCACCGTCTTATCATTATCGCCGATGATGATGGGAATGATGTGACTGTCAGAGGGGCAAGCCAAGCCTAACTCATGGACTTTTTGCTTAAGATAACGGGCATTGTCCAGTAAGTATTGGCGTTTTTTGGTTAAATGTTGCGATTTGGATAGGATAAAGTTGGACCACAAAGCGTTCATTGGGGGTAGATTGGTGCTAAAAATCAAAGGTCGCATGGTGTTTATCAGCACCTCTTTTATCACCTTATCACACACGATAAACCCGCCAACACTTGCCCATGCCTTACCAAATGTTCCCACCAAAAAATCAATGTCATCCATCACGCCTTGTTGCTGTGCCACACCCAGCCCATCCACACCAAACACTCCCACGGCATGAGCCTCATCAACGTAGAGTGACACATGGGGATATCGATGCTTTAATGCAACCAATCCCATCAAATCCGTCACGTCGCCATCCATGCTAAACACCGATTCGGTCACGATGATGATATGACGATAATGATCATGATGTTTATCAAGCAGTTCGCTTAACTGCTCAAAGTCTTGGTGCCGGTAACGATAATATGTCACTCCCTGCTCTCTGGCAAGGCGTATGCCGTCTATCATACTGGCGTGAATCCATTTGTCCGCTAAAATAAGTGTTTTGTTGTCGCAAAGTGCAGGTAAAATGCCAATGTTCATGTGATAACCACTGTTAAAAACAAGTGCCTCCCTCCCATAAGCATTTTGCAATGTCTGCTCCAATGCCTCATGAGCCGTAAAATTACCCGTCAGTAGCCGTGATGATGATGAGCCCAATCTAAACCCGTCATGATGTCGATACTCCTGCCAAAACTCCTGCACAAGGCTGTCATCGTGTGCCAAACCTAGGTAATCGTTACTTGATAAATTAACAAGGTGTGTCTGCGGACGAAAGCTGCGAATGCTGTCTTTATGGGTAAGCTCATCAAGCAGCTTGTGATAACAAGAAAATTTGTCAGTGCTGTCCATCATCAAGGCTATCCTCTGTTTGGTTATCGACCTATCATATTAAGGAAAATCAGCCATGAATGCAAGTTAGGATTTTGCTTTAGCACTTTTGAGTGGTTTTTAAAAAGAAATAAAGTCTAGCAGTTTGCTGACGTCTTATTTGCTGATGAGAAAAGGACTGACTTGGGTGCTCCTGCAAGATGACCGCACTTAGGAACAGCTTTTGCACAAGTCTGCTGTCCAAACCAAAACTCTCAAAAGGCATGGCGGACAGGCAGACTCAGACTTTAGATGAAAGAGATGGCAGGATTGAAGAGATGATGAAGAACTTAGTAATGGGTGATTTATTTTTTAGGCAGTCTGCTGTACAGAAAAATTAATGCAGCTCCAAGCTCATTTCCCCCGATTTTGCCGATTCAGCCACGCTACAAGCGACAACATTACAGGCACTTCAACGAGCACCCCCACCACCGTCGCAAGTGCTGCACCCGAATGCAAACCAAACAGCGAAATCGCCACCGCCACCGCCAATTCAAAAAAATTGCTCGTGCCAATCAAACACGCAGGCGCAGCAATTTGATGGGGCAATTTCAACCATTTTGCCAAACCGTGTGCCAAAAAGAAAATCCCATAAGTCTGCACCAAAAGCGGTATGGCAATTAATACGATAATCAACGGATTATCCAAAATCGTTTGCGCTTGAAAGGCAAACAACAGCACCACCGTCAAAAGCAAACCCATGATAGAAAACGGTTTCAATTTTGCCGTAAATTGAGTAACTGAGCGGTTTGATTTTTGCAACATCTGCCGTGTTACCCACCCCGCCACGAGCGGCAACAACACATACAAAATCGTACTGTACAACAACGTTTGCCACGGAATATCAATATTGCTCACGCCAAGCAAGATACTGGCAATCGGTGCAAACGCAAAAATCATAATCAAATCATTGATAGACACTTGCACCAGCGTATAATTCGCGTCTCCCTTGACCAACTGCGACCACACAAACACCATCGCCGTACACGGTGCCACACCCAGCAAAATCATGCCTGCGATGTACTCACTTGCCGATTGTGCATCTACCCAATTGGCAAACAACACCCGAAAAAATAACCACCCAACGAGCGCCATGGTAAATGGCTTAATCAACCAATTCACCACAATCGTTAAAGCCAAACCTTTTGGTTTTTTGCCCACGTCTTTGATTGCCGACCAGTCAATTTGCACCATCATCGGATAAATCATCAGCCAAATCAGCACCGCCACAGGCAAATTGATGTGGGCAATTTCCAAGCCCGAAATCCACGAAAACACATTCGGCAACATCGCCCCAATCGCCACACCGCAAGCAATCGAGAGCGACACCCACACACTCAAATAACGCTCAAAAATCCCCATTATTCACCCCTTTTAGCGATGATGTCGCCATCTTCTTTTACGAAATCGGTTAATAATGGCACAGGCGAAATGTCCAAAAACACTTCGGACGGACGACACAAGCGTACGCCTTTTTCGGTGATGACAATCGGGCGGTTAACCAAAATCGGGTGAGCTAACATGGCTCCAATAATAGCGTTGTCGGTAAGTGTTTCGTTGTCCAATCCGCAAGCTAAAAACTCAGGCACATTGGTGCGTAATAATTGGCGTGGC
>JBHCHC010000008.1:0-3514 GCA_041802645.1 Moraxella sp.
GCAGTTTGGGCGTATGATAATGCCAAAGCAAGCAATATGCCCCTATTTTATAAAGTCTATGCCCTAAAAGGTCATGCTTATTTTGGTGAGAAGATGATGGACTATGGGGTAAAACACTGCCAAGAAACCTATGGCGGCAGATGTAAAGCAGCAAGCTACGCCTATGGCTACACATATTATGCTGCTGTTGCTTCTACGCACGATAAGGGAGTGAATGATAGTACTAGCTACATTGAATTTGACGAGACTCGCTCAGCCGCCAAAAAAGGCGCACTCAAAGGCTGTCAGCAAAATGCAGTCGCAGAAGGCTTTAACCCCAAAGACTGCAAAATCATTTATAGCCGTAAGCTTGATTCAATAAAATCAGAAGTGCCTAGCAAGACGATTGCCAGCGAACTTTAATAAACACAGTACATAGGGAGTATGTGATGAAACAAGTTTTAACCCCTATCCCTTTATTGGTATTTGCCTTGCCTACCCTAGTCCATGCCAATTCAGGTGCGATTGTGTTTGATGGCAGTCAATAATACATCAGGCTAGCAAAATATTTTGACCGCCAAACGCTTTGATTAATTCAGCGGCACCACCCTAAGCACTTCTTCTAGGGTCGTTACCCCTTCTGCCACTCGTTTTGCCCCTTCAATACGCAGTGGCAGCACCCCTTCGCTATAAGCTTGGCGTTTGATGTCGTCTAAGGTTGCGTCATTTGCCACCAAGCGCTTGAGCTCATTGCTCATCGGCATGATTTCATACAGCCCAATACGCCCTTTGTAGCCTGTATTACGGCACTCTTCACAGCCCACCGCCTGATACACATGGGTGGGTAAATTGGCACTCCAAGGCGCTACCAGCTCTTTCCACTGTTGGGCAATGGGTGAAGCTTCATTCACCGCACAAGCAGTTTTGCAATGCGGGCATAAGGTACGCACCAAGCGCTGCGCCATCACCCCCAAAATGGTCGCCGATGTCAAAAACGGCTGCACCCCCAAATCATGCAAACGAGTCAAAGAACTTGGCGCATCATTGGTATGCAAAGTAGAAAGCACCAAATGCCCCGTCAAACTCGCCTGCACCGCCATGTCCGCCGTTTCGCCATCACGAATCTCCCCCACCATGATGATGTCAGGGTCTTGACGCATCAGTGAAAGAATACCATCGGCAAAATGCAAGTCAATACTGGCATTAATTTGCATTTGGTTAAAGCTGGGCTCAATCATTTCAATGGGGTCTTCAATGGTACACACATTGACCTTGTCGGTGGCAAGCTGTTTTAGGGTGCTATAAAGCGTGGTGGTTTTGCAGCTGGCTGTGGGACCTGTTACCAAAATAATGCCATTGGGGTGGGCAGTCAGTTCATGCCATGTAGCAAGCTGCTTTTCCACCAGTCCAAGCTGTGCAAAGCTGCGCACCAAGACTTCAGGGTCAAACACCCGCATGACCAGTTTTTCACCAAAGGCAGTCGGCAACGTAGAAAGACGCAGTTCGGTTTCTAACCCTTTGGGTGTACGAGTTTTTAGGCGACCGTCTTGGGGTTTGCGTTTTTCGGCGACATTGAGCCTACCCAAAATTTTAATGCGTGCCACCACCGCCGTCATAATCGCCGCAGGCATTTCATAAACGGTATGTAACACCCCATCAATCCTAAAACGCACCTTGCCCGTCTCACGGCGTGGCTCAAGATGAATATCACTGGCACGCTGCTCAAAGGCATATTGTAACAGCCAATCCACCACTTTGACGATGTGTTGGTCGTTGGCATCGGGGTTGGTGTTATCACCTAGTTGCAACAAGGCTTCCACATTGGTGACATCGGCACTGGCTTTTTTTTGGGCAATATTTGCCCCTGCGATGGCACGAGTCACTTGGTAGAATTCAGCACGATAGCGATTGAGCTGTTCAGGATTTAGGTAGACTGTTTTGATGGTCTTGGGGCGAACAATATGCCCAATATTGACATACCAGTCTTTATAAAAAGGTTGGTCAGTACCGATGATGACCTGTGTATCAGACACACAAATTGGTAGAATGTACTGATTTTTGGCGTACTCAAAGGACATGATGTTGGTCACACTTGGAACATCCACCTTTAAAGGGTCAATTCTTACCACATCCATGCCTGCCTTGCCAGCAAGCCAAAGGTTTAACTTATCTAACGTTAGAGGCTGATGGTCGAGCAGGTTGGTTAAATTAAAGCGGGCGATATTTTGAACAGGGTGTAGTTCGGGGTCATTGCGACTGGTAATCACAAGGTTATAGGATTTTTGGTTGATGTGGCCGTCTTTTAACAATTCATCCAGACACCAACGTAAATCTACGATCAGAGAAAGTTCATTCATGGGAGGTCTATTTTGCAAAAAACTTATTCTAGCATGAATTGTGCTTTTATGTTTGTCAAAAATCAAACGCCATCAGGAACCTGTGGCGTTTTAGTATTGTTATTGCATTGATTGGCGGATGTTGATATGGGTTCATCTGACAGCTAAATCGTTAATGGGTCAACTAATGTATTGCGTTTTCACATTTTACGAAGCGGTCTTTTTAGCAGTCGCCTATGGATTGGGTTTGGGCTGCTTGGGTGTAGGCGTGGGAGAGTTGGTTAAGGCACTCATGCGTTTGGTGACAATAAAAGCGATAGGAATGCTCACCAAAGCACCAGCAATCACAGCACCAATCACGGTTTTAAGGCTGCTTAAATCATTGACAAACAGCACAATCATAAGTACGCCGATGATGACCGTTGCGGCGATGGAAAAAATAGCACTAAACAATGGAATATTCATTAATCAATCCCCTTTATTTGTTGTGGATAAAATCATAGGTTATTTATACACCTTTTTCGCACAAATGTTAAGCATTTTTATCAGAAATTACATAAATTTTTTAAGGATTTTATATTCATTCCAAAAAGTTATTACTATCATCAAATTTTCAACCAAATTTTGTGAAAAATGCCATAAAATCGCTGTTAATTGTGACGGTTTGTGATAAAATTAGACGTTTTTCTAAAACTAAATTCCGCCCTAATTTCTCAAAATTTTGTTCAGACAAATCGCAAAATCGCACTGATGAAATCAAGGGTAAACTTTTGGATATGCTCATGACCACTCCATTTACCCCGCCAAAAACCATGCAGCTGCATGAAGTTCGTCAAGCCTTTATTGATTTTTTTAAAAGTAAGAATCACACACATGTCGCTTCATCATCACTGATACCCCATGATGACCCCACTTTGCTATTTACTAATGCAGGCATGAACCAGTTTAAAGACACTTTTTTGGGGCTGGAAAAAAGAGACTATCAGCGTGCGGTCACTTCACAAAAATGCGTGCGTGCTGGTGGCAAACATAACGACCTTGATAATGTCGGCTATACCGCCCGTCATCACACCTTTTTTGAAATGCTCGGTAATTTTTCTTTTGGCGATTACTTTAAAAAAGACGCGTTGGCGTTTGCGTGGGAGTTTTTGACTTCACCAGCTTGGCTTGCCCTACCCAAAGACCGTCTGTATGTCACC
>JBHCHC010000009.1:0-6367 GCA_041802645.1 Moraxella sp.
AACTGCCAAGGCGGATTGATGAGGTGCAATCCTGTACCATTCATACCAACTGCCACATCATTAGGGTATAAGTTTAGTTCACAAATCAGCTGACGGCGAATGTCGGTACGTTTCATCTTTTTATAAAACAACTCTACCGCTTCTTTGTTTTTGATGGGATACCACAGTACAAAAGTTCCTGTGGCAAATTTCTTGTGGCTTGCCACCAATAAATCCACCAACCGACTAAAATCCTTATGTTCTTGTTCAAAGGGTGGGTCAAGTAAAATAATGCCACGCTTTTCTTTGGGAGGCAACACAGCAGGCACCCCTTCAAAAGCATCACGATGATGAATGCCTATTGACAACTGATAAAGCTGATAATTCAAAGCATCGTATTCATTGGCTGACGCCTCAAAAGCCTCTGCTCTTAGAGGGGCGTCCCCACTGTGGCTCTTGGCATGATTGGCAATCCACCAAGGCGAACCTGGGTAAACGTGCTTATCATAAGTCTTGCGTGCAGTATCAAGATCTAATAAATACTGCACGATGGCTTTTGGCAAACTGGTAAGCTGGCTGTCTTTGCATGCATTCTCTAAGGCGCGAATGCCTTTATTTGCCTCGCCTGTCTTAGTCGCTTCATCGCTGTCAAGCGAATACAGTCCACGACCACCATAAGCATCTAGCACATAAAATGGCTTGGCTTTGGCAGAATATTGAGCCAATAACTGTAACAACAAAATGTGCTTGGCGACGTCGGCAAAGTTACCAGCGTGATAGGCATGCTTATAATTCATGGTAAAATACGTGTAATTTTAAATGACTTATGGTAGCATAACTCACGATGTTTGGCTATTTTTATTTGGAATGCCGATGAAACAGCACGCAAATTGTGGCACATCAAATTATATCCTAATGACAATATAACACATAAGGATAGACTGCCTGCCTTGATGAGTGTGGCGGATTTTGATTATCAGATGTCAAGCTTTTGTGTCGATGATTGTCATGCTCTTAAACATGAAATCCATGAACCCATACAATCATTAGTCAATCGCCATCCCATACAGGCTTTAGAAGTGTGACCTGATGGATGAATAAGGATTTTAATACTCATGAACTTCTCAATTGATTGGTGCGCTTTGATTGAACCTCATTTAGATGATTTTATTCAGACAGGTACGTTGGTGCTTGATGATGTTTTTTGTCAAGATTGTTTAACTGCTCTACAAAAAGAAAGTGGCTTTATAGATTATAAAGAAGCCACTTTGACAAAAGGCGAGCGAGAAACCACCATTCGTGGCGATAACATCCGTTGGATAGACGAATATTGCCCCATGGGCATGGCTTATCTTAATGCGATTGATGGTCTTGGCAAGTACTTCAACCAAACACTGTATGCAGGCATCAAAAGCGTGGAAGCACATTATGCTTATTACCCTGTAGGATTTGGCTATCAATGGCATAAGGACAATCCTGTTGGGCGAGATGAGAGGATAATTTCAGCAGTATACTATCTCAATGACGACTGGGACGTGGATGATGGTGGACAAATTAGCGTCATCGACAAAAACCAAACACCAAGTCAGTTACTACCCAAAGCCAATCGCTTGGTCATTTTTGACAGCAACCTATTACACCAAGTAGAAATCACACACAAAATTAGATACTCCATCGCCACTTGGCTAAGACGCGATGAAAGATTAATTTAATAGGAGAAAACATGAATAAACTAACCAAAAGTCAGGGCTCGCTACTTGGACTTGCCATTGGCGATGCAGTAGGCACCACCGTAGAGTTTAAAAGCAGAGATGAATTTACCCCTGTTACTGACATGGTGGGCGGTGGTGTGTTTGGTCTTCAAAGAGGTCAATGGACCGATGATACGTCTATGGCATTATGCTTGGCGGATAGCTTGATTGCCTGCCACGGCTTTGACCCTAAAGACCAAATGCAACGCTATCTTAATTGGTATGAAATGGGTGAAAACTCAGTGACGGGTGAATGTTTTGATATTGGCGACACCACACGCCAAGCCTTGGTCAATTATCGCTCATCAGGTAAAGTCTATGCTGGTTCGTCCGATGCTTATTCATCTGGTAATGGTTCGCTAATGCGACTTGCTCCTGTACCTATTTTTTATCATGATGACCTAGAAAGTTGTGTGAACCATGCTGTATTAAGTTCTAAGACCACACACGGATCGCATGACTGCTTATCAGCTTGTGCCTATTTTGGCGAGATACTGTATCATGCATTAAATGGCGAAATGGACAAGGATAAACTTCTCACCCCCAAAAGCGGCTATAATTTTTCCCCAAGCGTACAAGCGGTCATAGATGGCAGTTTTAAAAACAAAAGCCGCGATGAAATTTTTGGCACAGGCTATGTGGTAGACAGTTTAGAAGCAAGTCTTTGGGCATTTTATCATACAGATGATTTTAAAGATGCCATTTTGCTTGTCGTAAATCTTGGCGATGACGCCGACACCACAGGAGCCATCACCGCTCAAATAGCAGGAGCGTATTATGGTCTTGATGGCATACCGACCAAATGGGTGCGTGACGTGGCATGGCGTGAGCGGATCTTGGGTTTGGCGGAGAGGCTTACTTTAAAAGAGGAATGATTTATGTGCTTTGAGGTCGTCATCAGTACCGATTACCCCAATGATTTATCAATATTTGACATTATGGGTGTTTATTTTGAAAAAATAGACAAGCACAAAACGCTAAAATACGCCAATCATTATCGCATAGCAACTGCTTATCCCAAGAATTGCAGTTGTCATTTTCGTATTTATGATGAAACGACACTCGCTCGTGATTTAGAGCATAATCCAAATGCCCTGCAAGAATGGTATTATGAGACAGATGATGATAAAAATGTGTTAAATACAAAATTTTTATTTCAAATCATTAAAAACATGGTTAATCAAGGCTATCATTTTGACAGCTATGTTAATGATTGGGATTTGGTTACACTATTAGATGAGCCGCCAAGCAAATATCTTGATGTTGATGTCAATAATATTAAACAAGATGATTTTTTATTTTATGCTGGGCAATATTTTAATTTTAAAAATAACACCTAACAACCACTCAAACAGGAACACCCATGACCCCCACCTTATCCCTATCCACCGCCCTATTAAAAGAACCTTCCATCACACCTGATGATTTTAACTGTCAAAATATATTGGCGGATTATTTGAACAACTTAGGCTTTGAATGTGAATTTATGTATTTTGGTGACCCAAATGCAGACGGTAAAAATGCCCAAGTTAAAAACCTATACGCTAAGAAAAAAGGCTCCGACCCTACCGCCCCTCATCTATGTTTTGCAGGGCATACCGATGTCGTGCCTGTGGGCGATGAGACACTTTGGACGCACCCACCTTTTTCGGCGACGGTGGCAGATGGTTATCTGTGGGGGCGTGGTGCCTCTGACATGAAGACAGCGATTGCGTGTTTTTGTGTGGCGTGTGATGGTTTTATCAAAAAATTCCCCCATCATCAAGGAAGCATATCATTACTCATCACTGCCGACGAGGAAGGTGTGGCAATCAATGGCACACACAAAGTGGTAGAAGCACTTGCCAAGCGTGGCGAAACGATGGATTTTTGTCTGGTGGGCGAGCCATCAAGCACAAGCACACTGGGCGATGTCATCAAAAATGGGCGACGTGGCTCATTAAATGCCAAGCTCACCGTGATGGGTAAGCAGGGACATATCGCCTACCCACATCTGGCAGTCAATCCCATGCATGAACTTGCCTCCGCCCTAAGTGAGCTTGTACAGACCACATGGGATAATGGCAACGACTATTTTCCCGCCACCAGCATGCAGATTAGCAACATCCATGGTGGCACAGGAGCAACCAATGTCATCCCCAATAGCGTGGTGGTGCTGTTTAATTTTCGTTTTTGTACCGAGAATACCTCAGAGAGCTTACAAGCAAAAACACACGCCATTTTAGATAAGCATTTTAAGGACAGCAAGGCAACCTATGACATAACATGGAGCCTATCAGGAGAGCCGTTTTTGACCGAAAAAGGGCGATTTGTTGATGCGGTAACATCTGCCATCAAAGATGTGGCAGGCATAGATGCCCAGCTATCCACCTCAGGTGGTACGTCCGATGGTCGCTTCATCGCTCCCATCATGAACGCACAAGTGGTGGAGCTTGGCGTGCTAAATGATACCATCCACCAGATTGATGAAAAAGTATCAATAGGGGATATGGAGAAACTGACTTTGATATATGAGCGAATTTTAGAGCAGCTCATTGCCTAAGTAAAACCCCCTGCCTGATGTGGTTAGGGGGTTTTACTTGACTTAGGGGGTATAATATGTTGCTGAACCTGGCCCTACTGGCAAGCCCAGCACAAATACCCAGATACAGAACAGTATCGTCCAACCAACTAAGAAAATAAGCGAGTAAGGAATCATGAGTGACATGAGTGTGCCAACCCCCGTATCCTTCTTGTAGCGAATGGCAACAGCCATAATAAGACCAAAATAACTCATCATCGGCGTGATGATGTTGGTGGTGCTATCGCCAATGCGATACGCCGCCTGAATCATCTCAGGTGCATAGCCTGTCAGCATTAACATGGGCACAAAAATCGGTGCAGTAATCGCCCACTGAGCTGAGGCTGAACCAAGCATCAAATTAACCATCGCACAAATAAGAATAAATCCTACAAGCAGTAACGGACCTGTCAGACCGATATCATTTAGAAAATTCGCCCCTGATACCGCCATCACTTGCCCAATATTTGACCAGTTAAAGAATGCCGTAAACTGTGCTGCAAAGAAAACGAGAACGATATACATGCTCAATGAACTCATGGCAGCACTCATGGCATCCACGACATCATTGTTATTCTTAATGGAGCCTATAATCTTACCATACACAATACCTGGAATGGCAAAAAACACAAAAATAAACACCACAATCCCATGCAAGAATGGCGACCCTGCCACCAAGCCTGTCTCAGGATGTCTTAACACCCCATCAGCAGGGACAATCGTCCACGCCAAAAGTAGACAGAATATAATCATGGACACGCCGGACCAAATCAACCCTTTTTTCTCCAAAGCAGTCAGTCGCTCCACCTTGGTTTCTAAGACGCTAGGGTCATCTGCATCATCAGGGTTGTACTTACCCAAAGATGGTTCAACGATTTTTTCGGTGACAAAGTATCCCAATCCACTGATTAAAAATGTACTGGCTGCCATAAAGTACCAGTTCACCTCTGCACCAACGACATAATCGGGGTCAATAATCCTTGCCGCCTCTTGGCTAATTCCTGATAGCAAAGGATCTACTGTCCCTAAGAGTAAGTTAGCACTATACCCTCCTGACACGCCTGCAAAGGCAGCGGCAAGCCCCGCCAGTGGATGTCTGCCTAGCGAATGAAAAATCATCGCCGCCAAAGGAATCAATACCACATAACCAAGCTCAGCGGCAGTGTTTGACATGATGCCTGCAAATACCACCACCAACGTCACCATCTTGGGGGGCATTCATCACCAATCCACGCAATGCTGCTGAAATCATCCCTGAACGCTCGGCAATCCCAACTCCGAGCAGAGCCACGAGCACCGTTCCCAAAGGCACAAAACCTGTGAAATTGGTCACAAGGTTCTCAACAATCTTAGCAAGACCATCGCCGTTTAAGAGATTAACGACATAAATCATACCATCTTCGCTGCGACCCCTTGCCCCTTCTGGGCGTGGGTCAGCCACTGACACGCCCATCATCGACATCACCGCTGACAAAATCAGCAGAATAACCGACATCCATACAAATAAAATGGCAGGATGTGGCAAGAGATTCCCCAGCCATTCCACACCCTTTAAAAATCGCTGCATACGAGCAGAATTCGCTTTTTCTTGCATAATCATTCCTTTTTAGCTAAACGCACTACTTCTTAAAAATCTAAAATAATGAAAGACTTGCATGATAGATACAAAAATATGAATTAAAAAATTACCGTCATGAAGCAATGTTATTAAATCACAACTTAGCAAGAAAAACAAACTTTTTATCACGATAATTATATAAAATAGTTATGAATAAATATTAATGAGCCTTTTTGTTGCATCACCCCAACAAAAAAGACGGCTTAGAACCGTCTTTTGTTTCGCGAACTACCTAGCTTTCTAGGACGTGTGAGTGTCAGCACACTCTAATCTAGCTCATCAAGCCAAGCCATCTGTATGGCTTCCAAGATGGCTTCATTGGACTTATTGGGATCCCCCTCAAAACCATCAAGCTCACACACATAACGATGTAAATCGGTAAAGCGAATGTACTGCACATCCACGTCACGATGTTTTTCAGACAACGCAATGGCGATGTCTAGAGTGTCTTGCCATTTC
>JBHCHC010000010.1:0-2887 GCA_041802645.1 Moraxella sp.
GTTTGACCGTTTTGCTATCAGCGTGCCGGTGGTTTATGGCATCTACTCACTGCTGGGCTGGATCTACGGAGCAAGACTCATGGGTGATACAGGCGTGCCAGATGATCCCATGGAATTTACTGTACCTGTCAAATATTTGGCTTTTTCAAAATCTTTTGCGTTTACTTTTGCCTTGCTGTGCTTGTTTGTCTTGGTTAGCCCCTATCTTGATTTGCCATTTTAGTGCTTTAAGCTAAGCAATCACCCTAAGTGATAAGGTTTTTCATTATTTTATGTAAAATTGCAAAATAAATTCCCTTTTTGGTCAAAACTTTGTTATACTAGCCTTACGGTATTTATGTACCACAGATTGTGTTTTACTCATTTGGCGTGCCAAGTGACATAAATGACTTTGATAGCTTGCGGACGAGTGCTGGTATCAGGGCGTGTGTTAGATTTAATACGATAAACCATTAAGGTTACTTATCGGTTTGATGTAGAGTTTAAGCGTCGTTATCTCAAACTTATTTTGCGGGTTTGGCAACATAAATATTTTCACGGCATTTTGCCATTCATTCCCAATTTTATAGGAAAACTCTCATGTCAAATAAAGTAACAGGCACCGTCAAATGGTTTAACGAAGCCAAAGGTTTTGGTTTTATCGCCCAAGATGCAGGTGGTCAAGACGTATTTGCTCATTACAGTGCCATCACTGGTAATGGCTTTAAAACTCTAGCCGAAGGTCAAAAAGTTGCATTCATTCTGGGTGAAGGCAAAAAAGGTCCACAAGCTGAAGAAATTGAAAAAGTTTAAAAGTTTAATTGTTTTCCCTTGGAGGGTCACAATTTGACGCTTAATAAAAAGCTAGGAAACACCCAATATCATATTGGGTGTTTTTTTGTGAAATTCCAAAAGGGTGGTTTTGGATACTATGATTATGTGCGGTTTATCAATGAAAAATGACCAACCATTCATTTTAAATGTTTGACCAAAATTTGTAAATTTTAGACAATCTAGCATGGCATAAAGCTAATAAATGTGATATATTTTTATTTATTTAAAACAACCCAAAAACGGAGTAGCCATGAAAATATTAGTTGCTGTTAAGCGTGTCGTGGATCACAACGTCAAAGTGCGTGTTAAGGCGGACGAGTCTGGCGTGGATTTGACGAATGCCAAAATGAGCGTTAATCCTTTTTGCGAAATTGCCATTGAAGAGGCGGTACGCTTAAAAGAAAAAGGAGTGGCAAGCGAGATTGTCGCTGTTTCTATCGGTACCAGCCAGTCACAAGAACAGTTACGTTCAGCGTTAGCGCTTGGTGCTGACCGTGGCATTCTGGTGGAAACAGAAGCTAAGGCTTACCCTTTGCAAGTTGCTAAAATTTTAAAAAATGTAGCAGAAGCCGAAGGAGCACAGCTGATTTTGCTTGGCAAGCAAGCCATTGATGATGATAATAACCAAACAGGGCAGATGTTGGCGGCACTTATGGGTATTGGTCAAGGCACGTTTGCCTCGGAGGTGGTCGTTGATGGCGGTGCGGTAAAAGTTACTCGCGAGGTTGATGGCGGTTTACAGACGGTTAATCTACCCTTACCTGCGGTCATCACCACTGATCTGCGTTTAAATGAGCCACGCTTTCCTAAGTTGCCTAACATCATGGCTGCCAAGAAAAAACCACTTGATACCAAAACGCCCGCTGACTTTGGCGTGGACATGACATCTAAGCTTACGACTTTAAAAGTAAAAGCACCTGCCGAACGTAGTGCGGGCATAAAAGTGGGCAGTGTTGATGAGCTGATTGATAAGCTTAAAAATGAAGCTAAGGTAATTTAACACGAAGGTGAGCTAATGTCGATGAAGGTAAAGCATATCTATCTCACTTAGGTGACAAAAGATCATCGTAAGCTTCCCCATGGCTGATGCTCATATCATTAAATAATTTAAGACACATAAAGGATGCAATCATGACCGTATTAGTTTATGCAGAACATGACAACAAAGAATTAAAACCAGCAACTTTAGCCACCATTACTGCTGCCAGTAAGATCGATGGCGATATTCATGTGCTTGTGGCTGGACTAAATGCTCAAGCAGTGGCAGACAACGTTGCTCAGGTGGTGGGGGTAAATAAAGTATTATTGGCTGATAATGTTGCGTTTGAACATCAACTTGCCGAAAATATTGCCCCTTTGGTGGTGGAGCTTGCAGGTGGTTATAGCCATATCATTGCCCCTGCAACTACTACAGGTAAGAACTTCCTACCACGTGTGGCAGCACTTTTGGACGTGAGCATGGTTTCAGACATTACCTCTGTGGTTGACAAAAACACTTTCGAGCGTCCCATCTACGCAGGTAATGCAACAGCGACTGTACAGTCGGCAGAAGACAAGATTGTGCTTAGTGTGCGTGGTACTGCCTTTGATGCAGCAGCAAGCACAGGCGGTAATGCTAGCGTGGAGAACGTTTCAGTTGGTAGTGATAGTGGTAAATCTAGCTTTGTCAGTGAAGAACTTGCCAAATCTGACCGTCCAGAGCTAACCTCTGCCAACATCGTGGTCTCAGGTGGTCGTGCATTAGCCAGTGGCGAGAACTTTACCAAATACATTGAGCCTTTGGCGGATAAATTGGGTGCTGCCATGGGTGCTAGTCGTGCAGCGGTTGATGCAGGGTTTGTGCCTAATGACTTGCAGGTGGGTCAAACAGGTAAAATTGTTGCTCCAAACCTATACATTGCTGTGGGAATCTCTGGAGCAATTCAACACTTAGCAGGTATGAAAGATTCTAAGACCATCGTCGCGATTAATACTGATCCAGAAGCACCGATTGCCTCTGTGGCAGACTATTTCTTGGAGGCGGATTATCAAGATGCAGTGCCTGAGCTCATTTCTAAACTATGATGCTACCCAA
>JBHCHC010000011.1:0-4686 GCA_041802645.1 Moraxella sp.
TGCGTGATAATAGCGCTGGATTGCTGGTGATGGTAGTGATATTTTCTGGTGTTAATCCCCCTGCCAAATAAATGGGCAATGGCGAATTTTCAGGAATTTTTGACCAATCAAAGCACTCACCTGTGCCACCAAATTTATCAGGGTGATAAGCGTCCAATATTACACCGCTTGCACCATGCTTTGCCAGTGTCTGAATATGCACTAATACATCATCGGCAGTCATGGTTTCTTGTACACGAATGGCTTTGATCCAGCGTTTGTTTGCAAGTTTTGCCAAATCCGCACAATGCTCAGCGGTTTCATCACCGTGAAACTGTAATATGTCAAAAGGCACATGATTCACAAAGTCCATCAATGACGCTTTGTCTATATTAACCACAAGTGCCACCACGCTGACAAAGGCAGGGGCAGACATGGCAAGGTGTTTGGCGGTATCTATGTCCACATAACGAGGGCTAGGCGGATAATAAACCAAGCCTATGGCACTCACGCCGAGTCTATATGCTGCTTGTAGGTCTGACAGGTTGGTAAAACCACAAAATTTAACAGACAATGGTGTCATGTGAACCCACTTGGATTAAACAATCTTACTTAAGAAAAGAAATGCCCCTAAATTACCATTATTTCATTTGATTGTCCATGAAATTGTCACTGTTTTGACCGCTCATTCATAATTATCATAAAAACTGATTAAATATTAATTTTTTATGATAATTATCTAATAATTAAACGCACAAAAATCTTGTTTTTCGTCACAAAAGTGTTTATTATTTTATCCGCTGATATATTCATTAGTTTTTATGATTTAAATCCATAAATTTGAATCATAAACTTTTCTCACTTATCAAACATCAAGGATACCTACCATGACCATCGCTTCTGCCATTGCCAAAATTGAGCAAAATTACGCCCACCAACCAGAATTCATCCAAGCCGTCAAAGAAGTTGCCATGACCATTGAAAAAGTCTATGCCGACAACCCAAAATATGAAGCACTACAAGTCTTTGAACGTCTTTGCGAACCTGATCGCATCATTAGTTTTCGTGTAAACTGGGAAAATGATAAGGGTGAAGTACAAGTAAACCGTGGTTGGCGTGTACAATTTAGTAATGCCATCGGTCCTTACAAGGGTGGCTTACGTTTTCACCCAACCGTAAATGAAGGCGTGCTTAAGTTTTTAGGTTTTGAACAAATTTTTAAAAACGCTCTAACTGGGTTACCCATGGGTGGCGGTAAAGGTGGTTCAGACTTTGACCCCAAGGGTAACTCCGAGGCTGAAATTCGTGGTTTTTGCTATGCCTTTATGCGTGAACTGCACAAAAACATCGGTAAAGACATGGACGTACCCGCAGGCGACATCGGCGTGGGCGGTCGTGAAGTGAACTATATGTTTGCTATGTATAAGAACCTAACTCGTGAATTTGAAGGTGTTTTGACAGGTAAAGGCGTAGGGCATGGCGGCTCACTGATTCGTACCGAAGCAACGGGCTATGGCTTGGTTTATTTCCTTGATAACATGTTAAAGACCAATAGTGACAGCCTAACAGGTAAAACCGTACTTATCTCAGGAGCGGGCAATGTTGCCCAATATGCTGCTGAAAAAGTCCTGCATCTAGGTGGAAAGGCCATTACTTTTTCCGATTCCAAAGGCACACTTGTAGACAAAGAAGGTTTCACCCAAGAAAAAATTGACTGGGTTAAGACTCATAAAGAAAACGGCAAAGCTCTAGCGGACTATGTGGCAGAATTCGGCGGTGAATGGTTGGCGGGTCAAAGACCTTGGCAATTTGAAGCGGACGTTGCTTTGCCTTGTGCCACCCAAAACGAAGTCAGTGAAGAAGATGCACAAAATCTTGTCAAGCTTGGGGTTAAATATGTAGCTGAAGGGGCGAATATGCCACTGACCGCTGAAGCGATTGATGTGGTGCGTGAACATGGCGTTGCTTATGCTCCTGGCAAAGCTGCCAATGCCGGCGGGGTTGCGGTATCAGGTCTGGAGATGAGTCAAAACTCAGTACGTAAATACAAGTCATTTGAAGATTTGGATTTAGAATTGCAAAAAATCATGAAAAATATCCATGACAACGCCAAAGCTGCTGCTGAAAAATATGGCACCACAGAAGGTGTGGTAGACTATATGACGGGTGCAAACGTGGCAGGTTTTGTTCAAGTAGCCAACGCCTTGGTGGCTTACGGCTACCTATAATCACAAAACTCACCAAATCAAGTCACCAAATCAAGCCCGCCCAATTCATGATTGGACGGGCTTTTGATTGATGTGCAAACAAGTTAAGCCATTCTGTTTTTGCCAAACCACACACTTACATCATCCATCAAGGTATAAACCACAGGGATGACAACCAAACTCAAAAACGTAGATGTCAGAAGACCACCTAACACTGCAGCTGCCATCGGACGACTAAAACTCGTGTCTGCATTGCCAAAGCCGATGAGCAACGGTATCATACCCGCCCCCATGGCAATGGTCGTCATGACAATGGGCCTGGCACGCTTATGGCAGGCATCCATCACTGCATGAAAACGACTCATGCCCTGCTCATCTTGAGCAATGATGGCATAATCTACAAGTAAAATAGAGTTTTTCGTGGCAATACCCATGAGCAAAATAAAACCAATCATTGCAGGCATGGATAAACTTGCACCCGTCAAAATCAATCCTAAAAATGCCCCACCGATTGATAAAGGCAATGCCATCAAGATGGTAAAAGGCTGCAACAGGCGATGAAATAATAAAATCAATACCCCCAAGATACAAAATATCCCCACACTCATGGCGATGATAAAGCCTTCAAATAATTCCGCCATATTTTCAGCCTGTCCTTCGTCTTTGGTTTGCACGCCACTTGGCAGGTTGTTAAGTATGGGCATGGCTTTGATTTCATTTACAAGATCGCCCACCACCACACCCTCTTTGGGAAAGACAGTAATCTTTACCGCCCTCTCACGATTCAGACGACTGACTGAGGATTCGCCTGCCCCGAAATGTAAGCTTGCCACTTCATTCAATCGAACGTCTCCGCGAGCACTTGGTACAATCAGGCGTCCAAGCTCATCGAGACTTCTCTTATCATCATCAGATAGACGTATAACAATGGGAACTTGACGGGTGTCCAGGTTTAGCTTTGGCAACACTTGGTCGTAGTCGCCCATCGTTGCCACTCGAAGGGTATTGGCGATGTCAGTGGTAGTTACCCCCTTATCTGCCATCATGAGTGGATTGGGGATGACAGTAAGCTCAGGTTTTGGCAGGGCCATGTTGCTGGTCACATTTGCCACGCCATTTAGTTGGCGAGCCTCCTTGATGATGGTTTTGACTGTCTCATCAAGCACTCCTTTTTGGCTACTGGTGACGGAAAAGCCATAGCCAGCTTCTGAACCGCCGCCTTCAATACCCACACTAAAACGAGCAGAAGGCACATCTTTTAGAGCAGCATTCATCGCAGATTCTATGCTTAACTTGTTAGGTCTGTCTCCACGTTCATGAAGAATCACATCTAATTTTGCAAGGTTTACCGATCCTGCCTGAATACTGCTAGGGTCGCCTGTATTTTGCCCTTGACCGACCGTAATCAACACCTGCGACACTCCTTCAACACTCATGACTTTATCTTTTGCCATCACTGCAATTCTATGAGCATCCTCTATCGTGGCATCAGGGGTAAGCTCAATGGAAACCTGAGTTTGATTTGCCTCGTCCACAGGAATGAATGCTGTCGGCAGCAAACCCGCCAAAGACACTGAGCCAATAAAAAATGCAAAAGTTGCAACCATCGTCATCAGTCTATTTGACAGCGTCCACCTTACCACTTTTAGATAAGCATTCATTAGGGCAGAAGTTGGCCTGTCATGAGATTTGATGGGTTTTAGCAGATAAGCTGCCATCATCGGCGTAATCAGACGGGCCACCACGAGTGAGATAAACACCGAAATCGCTGCTGTCCAGCCAAATTGCCTAAAAAACTGTCCCACCACCCCGCTCATAAAAGCAGTTGGCAGAAACACCGCGATTAGCGTAAATGTCGTCGCTACTACCGCAAGTCCAATCTCATCAGCTGCCTCCATCGCCGCCTCATAAGGCGTCTTGCCCATCCCCAAATGCCGAACGATATTCTCAATCTCTACAATGGCGTCATCCACCAACACCCCGATGACGAGAGTTAGAGCAAGCAATGAAATGATATTTAAACTAAACCCAAATACCCACATCACAAAGAAAGTTGGGATGATGGATAAAGGCAAGGCGGTCGCCGCCACCAATGTTGCCCGCCAGTCTCTTAAAAAGATAAATACCACAATCACCGCAAGCACACACCCCTCGATGAGCATCTTTAGGGTGCCATGATAATTCTCCTGAACAGGCTTGGCATAATCGGTGATTTTCTCTATCTTAATGCCCTCAAAGTCGTTTTGTATCTTAGCAATCTCTGCATCCACTGCCGATACCACTGCCACCTCACCTGCCCCTTTAGAGCGAGTGATATTAAAGGCGACAACAGTCTTTCCATCAAACTCTGCAACAGACGCAATTTGAGCATGAGCATCTTTGATGTCAGCAATTTGACCCAGCTCCACCACCCCTGTAGCAGTTGTGATTTGCACCCCTGTCAGGTCATCCATTCTATCGCCCATGCCGCGCACTCGGATGGTTTGGGTTTGATTGCCCA
>JBHCHC010000012.1:0-26078 GCA_041802645.1 Moraxella sp.
AAATGAACGTAGACACCGCCACAGGCGAGGTCAATCCCCGTGTTCAACAAATCGTGGTTCGTCTGCTTGGAGATTTGTTCCAAGCCATTGATGAGCTAAACATTACCCAAACCGAACTATGGAAAGGCATGGAGTACCTATCTGACCTAGGACAGGCCAATGAAGTTGGACTGCTTGTGCCAGGCTTAGGTTTAGAGCATTTCATGGATTTACTTGAGGATGAAAAAGATAGACAAGCAGGCGTGGAGCAGGGTGGCACACCGCGTACCATCGAGGGTCCTTTGTATGTGGCAGGTGCACCTGAGTCAGTAGGTTTTGCACGCATGGATGATGGGGCAGAGTCTGACAGTGTTAATACACTCATCATCGAAGGCGTGGTTACAGATGTGGATGGTAACATCATTCCTAACGCCAAAGTAGAAATTTGGCACGCCAACAGCAAGGGCAACTACTCATTTTTTGATAAATCGCAGTCTGACTTTAACCTACGCCGTACCATCTACACAAATGACCAAGGTCGTTACAAAGCCCAAACCACCATGCCAGTTGGTTATGGCTGCCCTCCCAATGGTCCCACTCAAGCTTTATTGACCCTGTTAGGTCGTCACGGACAACGCCCATCGCATGTGCATTATTTCATCACCGCAGATGGTCATCGTAAACTGACCACACAGTTTAACATTGAGGGTGATAAGTATCTATGGGATGATTTCGCCTTTGGTACCCGTGAGGGCTTGGTTGCGACTGCTGTGGATGTCAATGACGAGGCTGCCATGAAAGAGCATAATCTGGACAAACCATTTAAGCACATTCGCTTTGATTTTAAACTCACTCGCGATACAGCAACTGCTCCAAGCACCGAAGTTGAGCGTAGACGAGCTCAAGGTTAAGCAATCACGCCTAGAATGTTGCACTTATGGTTCATATTGAGTGCAACATTCAACATCAAAAACTCAAAAAGAACGTAAATCCTTCCTTATTGATATATAAAAGATGCATTGGATTTGGTAAAGCCTTTAAAGGCAGACTGTGATTTGATGAGTTTTGACGATTGAGAGGCGTAGAGTCTGCTTTATGAGCCCAAATTTTAGTATGACGCAAGGAGAAATACAATGCCACGCATTCCTGTTATCAACAGCAGTCACTTAAACCATATTGATGAACTTTTGGTGGAAAATCCAGCGACGGGCGAATATAAGGTTCATCGTTCGGTATTTACCGACCAGACGTTATTTGACTTAGAAATGAAATACATCTTTGAGGGTAATTGGGTGTATTTGGCTCATGAAAGTCAAATCCCACAGATTAATGACTATTATACCACCCACATCGGTCGTCAACCAATCATCATCGCTCGTAACAAAGACGGCGAGTTAAATGCCATGATTAACGCTTGCTCACATCGAGGAGCTCAGCTTTGCCGTTATAAAAAAGGTAATAAATCCTCTTACACTTGCCCATTTCATGGCTGGACATTTAATAACTCTGGCAAGCTTTTAAAAGTTAAAGACCCTAAAGAAGCAGGCTACCCAGAGAGTTTTAACAAAGATGGCTCGCATGACTTAAAAAAAGTAGCTCGCTTTGAAAATTACAAAGGTTTTTTGTTTGGTAGCTTAAACCCTGATGTTTTGCCTTTGGAGGAGTATTTGGGCGAGGCTGCTAAAATCATTGACATGATTGTTGGGCAGGCAACAGACGGCTTAGAGGTTTTGCGTGGTTCGTCTACTTATACTTATGAGGGTAACTGGAAGCTGACTGCCGAAAATGGGGCGGATGGCTATCATGTGACCGCAGTACATTGGAACTATGCTGCCACGACCCAACAACGCAAAGAAAAGCAGGCAGGAGAGGATAAAATCCGTGCCATGAGTGCAGGAGGTTGGGGCAAGCAAGGCGGTGGTTGTTATGGATTTGAAAATGGTCACATGCTGCTTTGGACGCAGTGGGCAAACCCAGAAGACCGTCCCAACTTTGCCAATTATGACACCTATAAAGAGATTTATGGCGAAGCGATGGCAAAATGGATGATTGAACGCTCTCGCAATCTGTGCTTATACCCTAATGTGTATTTGATGGATCAATTTGGCTCACAAATTCGCGTGCTTCGTCCACTTAGTGTAAATAAAACCGAGGTCACCATTTATTGTATCGCACCTAAGGGCGAAGCCCCAGAAGCACGTACTCGCCGTATTCGTCAGTATGAAGATTTCTTTAATGCCTCAGGTATGGCAACACCAGATGATTTAGAGGAATTTCGCTCATGTCAAGTAGGCTATGCTGGCATCGAACTTGAGTGGAATGATATGTGTCGTGGAGCAACGCATTGGGTGGATGGGGCTGATGAGGTGGCAAAAGAAATCGGACTCAAGCCCAAACTAAGCGGTGTCAAAACTGAAGACGAGGGCTTATATCTTGCACAGCATGAGCATTGGGTGGAGATGATAAAGCAAGCTGTCGCCAACGAACGTGAACTTGACAAAGCATAAGGAGAAGTCACATGAGTCAAAATTGTGCTAACTTGCAACATAAAATCAGTCAATTTCTATACAAAGAAGCACGGTTTTTGGATGATGAGCAGTGGGATGATTGGCTGGCATGTTATGATCCTAAAGCGTCTTTTTGGATGCCAGCATGGGATGACGATGATACTTTGGTCAGTGATCCGATGTCAGAGATATCTCTCATCTATTATCCAGACCGTCAAGGCTTAGAAGATCGTGTCTTTCGTATCAAGACCGAGCGTTCATCAGCAACCATCCCAGATACACGCACCAGCCACAACATCAGCAATATTGAGATTGAGCAAGTAGAAGGCGATAAAGTTACTGTGCGTTTTAATTGGCTGACACTGAGCTTTCGTTATAAGATAATTTATCAGCATTTTGGTATGTCTCGCTATGAAATTGATGTCTCCGGAGAAGATTGTAAAATCCTAAGTAAGTATGTTGTCTTAAAAAATGACTACATTCACCAAGTGATTGATGTGTATCACATCTGATTCATGATGGTATCTGAGCATAGATTGTTTTGGTGCTTATGAACTGGTAGGATTGATTGCCAGTTCATAAGCAGTTAGCCAAACATCTATTTATCAAAACCCCCATAACAATAAGGATATTAGCCATGCATAACGTAGCCTTGCAATTTGAAGATGGTGTTACCCGTTTTATTCAAGTCGGTGATGGTGAGGTTTTGTCTGATGCCGCCTACCGCCAAAAAATAAATATTCCATTGGATTGCCGTGATGGGGCATGTGGGACGTGTCGAGCCTTTTATGAGTCTGGGACTTATGAGATGGATGAAGACATGTACATCGAGGACGCTCTGACTGCAGAAGATGCCGAAAAAGGGTTTGTACTGGCATGTCAATGTTATCCCACCTCAGATTCGGTGGTGCAGATTTTGGCAAGTTCTGCGGTATGTAAGACCGAAATCCATACGTTTTTAGGCACATTAACCAACCTAAAAAAAGTCTCTGACTCCACCATTTGCTTTGAGATTGAGCTAGATGAAACAGAGCCTGACATCAGTTTTTTGGCAGGACAGTATGTCAATGTGAGCATACCCAATGCTGATGAGCACCGCTCTTATTCTTTTAGTTCTAAGCCAAGTGAACGCAAGACCAGCTTTGTGGTACGAAATGTACCAAACGGTAAGATGAGCTCATTTTTGAGCAATGCCGCAAAAATCGGCGATAAAATGAGTTTCACAGGACCTTATGGTAGCTTTTATTTGCGTCCAGTGGTGCGTCCTGTTTTGTTTTTGGCAGGTGGTACAGGCATCGCCCCATTTTTATCGATGCTTCACGTCTTAGAGGAAAAAGGCTCGGAGTATCCTGTTCGTATGGTTTTTGGCGTGACCAATGACGATGATTTGGTTGGAATCGAGGTATTAGATGCTTTTAAAGCAAAGCATGAGTGGTTTGATTATCGCACGGTTGTTGCCAATCCGACATCGGCACATGAGCGTAAAGGTTATGTAACAGCTCATATCGATGATGACTGGCTAAATGCAGGCGATGTGGATATTTATCTGTGTGGACCCGTAGCCATGGTAGATGCGGTAAAAAACTGGTTGGATGGTCAAAACATTCAAGCACAAAATTTCTTATTTGAGAAATTTTCAGCAAATTAGGGTGCATTGATAGGTCGAGATGGCCATCAACTTTATGATAGATTGACTTTTTTAACAACGCTAACAAAAAGTTTTGATGAAATAACTGCCAGCTGATGCCATTAACAAGTTTGCTGGTATATATAATCAAGAGCCAATCAGTTAAAAGAACCATCAAGCAATCACATAAAGCTGTTACGACTGTTTAGTGCGTTTTAATATGGATGAAATCAATATAAGGGGTCAACCATGTCAAAGACAAAGCGATCTAAAGATAAAGTGGTGATTGTTACCGGTGCTGCCCAAGGCATTGGGCGTGGGGTGGCATTACAAGTTGCCAAAGAAGGTGGCAGCGCGGTCTTGGTGGATTTTTCTGACTATGTACAAGAAACAGCTGATGCCATCATTAAGAAAAAAGGCGAATGCTTGGTGGTTAAGGCTGACCTAGAGCAGTTTGCAGGTGCACAAAAAGTTGCTGAGCAAACCATGTCCAAATATGGTCGCATTGATGTGCTGATTAACAATGTTGGTGGGGCGATTTGGATGAAGCCTTTTGAGGAATTTGCCGAATCAGAGGTCATCAAAGAAATCAGTCGCTCACTCATGCCAACCTTGTGGTGTTGCCGTGCGGTATTGCCACAGATGCTGACTCAGCAAGCAGGCGTGATTGTCAATGTCTCATCGATTGCTACGCGAGGCATTTATCGCATTCCTTATTCAGCGGCTAAAGGCGGGGTAAATGCTTTGACGGCGTCTTTGGCATTTGAACACGCCAAAGACGGCATACGTGTCAATGCAGTGGCGACAGGAGGCACTCAAGCACCCCCAAGAAAAGTCCCAAGAAACACCAATCCTGAGTCAGAGGATGAAAAACGCTGGATGCAGGAGGTGGTGGAGCAGACCATCGACCGTACATTCTTGGGACGATATGGCACCATTGATGAGCAGGTGAACGCCATCTTATTCTTAGCCTCTGATGAGTCATCTTATGTGACAGGAACGGTGCTTCCTGTGGGTGGCGGCGACCAAGGGTAGCCAATGATTGTCAAGGAGCAGACAAGGGTATGTTACATCACTTAAAGCAGGATTGGTCATTTTCAGCAACATTGGCAGGGTTGCTTGCGGTGGTCATATCATATTCAGGGCCGCTCGTGATTTTCTTTCAAGCGGCACAAAAAGCCAATGTAGATGGCGAAATGCTTGCCTCATGGATTTGGGGTGTATCCATTGGTTCTGCCATCACTAGCATATTTTTATCTTATCGTTATAAGATGCCGGTGCTGCTTGCTTGGTCGATACCAGGAACGGCTTTGCTTGTGAGTTTGTTTCCAGATATTTCACTAGGTGAGGTAGTGGGGGCTTATATCATTGCAGCCATCATCAGTCTGCTCATTGGCATGAGTGGCTACTTTGATAAAATTCTTGCCTTTATCCCTCAGGGCGTGGCAGCAGGCATGATGTCAGGGATTTTGTTTGGGTTTGGTGTAAGTATTTTTGAGTCATTAAAAGAGCTGCCTATCTTAACAGCTGTCATGCTCTTAGCTTATGTCATCGCCAAAAAGTTCTCGCCTCGCTATGCCATTGTTTGGGTGCTGATCTTTGGGCTAATAAGTGGTGCCTTGCTTGGGGTGATTGATGCTAAGCCAATCAGTTTTGGTTTGACGTATCCTGAATTTATCAGCCCGCAATGGTCTTGGTCAGCGACACTCAATCTGGCGATCCCTTTGGTAATTTTGAATTTAACAGGTCAGTTTCTGCCGGGAATGGCACTGTTAAAGCTCAATGGCTATGATGTGTCTAGTAAGCCCATCATCAATACAGCAAGCATCGCCTCGTTATTCATCTCGGTGGTCGGTGGTATTAGCATTGTGTTGGCAGCGGTAACAGCCAGTCTTTGTATGGGTAAGGAATGCCATGAGAGTCAGGATAAGCGATACATAGGCGGCATCGCCAATGGCGTGTTCTATCTCATGGGTGGTTTGTTTGCAGGCAGCATGGTTGGTTTGTTTGAGATATTGCCAAAACCTTTTGTGGCAACATTGGCGGGAATTGCTTTGTTGGGGGCATTATTAACCAACATGAGCATCGCCATGCAGCACGCTGACCAAAAAGAGCCTGCACTCATCACCTTTTTGGTGACGGTATCAGGGGTGAACTTGTTAGGATTGAGTTCAGTTTTTTGGGGGGTAGTGATTGGCATGGTGGCATACTTTATCTTAAGTCACAAACCCAAAGATGTACCAAAACAAGATTGTAACTTTAAAATACCGAACAAATCCACTGAAGACTGATGTTGATTGGTGGTTTTAAAGAGTGCAAGAGTTTTTGAGTCAGCTTTTCTATTGATGTAATACATCTTATTCTAACAAAGGAGTTCTACCGTGATCGATAAAACCAAGCAGTCCCTTGTTGATGTCATGAGTAAAATCAAAGATGGATCCACCATTTTAATCGGTGGTTTTGGACCGGCAGGTCAGCCCGCCGAACTCATAGACGCACTCATTGATTGTCGTGCCAAAGATTTGACCATCGTGAGTAATAATGCGGGCAATGGTGATTATGGATTGGCAAGATTGTTAAAAACAGGTGCTGTCAAAAAAATCATCTGTTCATTTCCACGACAAGCAGATTCTTATGTGTTTGATGAATTGTATCGTGCTGGTAAGATTGAACTTGAAGTTGTGCCTCAAGGTAATTTGGCGTGTCGCATTCAGGCAGCGGGCATGGGGCTTGGGGCGGTTTATACGCCCACAGGTTACGGCACACTGCTTGCTGATGGTAAAGAGACGCGTCATATTGATGGAAAGGATTATGTACTAGAATACCCCATCAAAGCCGACATTGCCTTGATTAAAGCCCACAAAGGTGACCGTTGGGGCAATCTGGTGTATAACAAATCTGCTCGCAACTTTGGACCCATCATGGCGATGGCAGCGGACGTGACCATCGCTCAAGTGGCTGAGGTTGTGGCTCTTGGTGAGCTTGACGCTGAATGCATCGTTACACCAGGGATTTTTGTTCAACACGTGATTGAGCTGACGTCTGTCACGCATGCCATGAAAGAGGAATAATAGGGGATAACCATGAGCTATCAAAAACTAAGCCGTGACCAAATCGCTGCCCGTATCGCCAAAGACATCCCTGAGGGGTCTTATGTCAATCTGGGTATTGGCTTACCAACCAAAGTGGCAAGTCATCTGCCTAAGGATAAAGAGATTTTTCTGCATTCTGAGAATGGACTGCTCGCCTTTGGACCTCCCCCACCAGTAGGACAAGAAGATCCAGAGCTTATCAATGCAGGTAAGGAGTTTGTGACCATGCTGACAGGAGGGTCCTTTTTCCATCATGGCGATTCGTTCACCATGATGCGTGGTGGACATCTTGACATCTGTGTGCTTGGGGCGTTTCAGGTGGATGAAGATGGTGACCTTGCTAATTGGCATACAGGAGATAAAGATGCTATTCCTGCGGTGGGTGGGGCGATGGATTTGGCAGTGGGGGCAAAACAAGTCTTTGTTGCTACCGAACACACCACGAAGACAGGTGAGCCGAAAATTGTCAAAAATCTAAGCTATCCCATCACAGGTAAAGGCTGTGTGGACAGAATCTATACTGACCTTTGTGTGATAGAAGTGACATTAGATGGTCTAAAAGCCATTGAAATAATCGATGGTCTTAGCTTTGAGGAATTGCAAAGTTTGACAGGGGCGACGCTAATAGATGCAACCGCTTAATCAAATAAGGAAAAAATCATGAAAAATGCATATATTATTGATGCCATTCGTACACCGTTTGGGCGTTATGCAGGTAGTTTGGCAGGCATTCGTACAGACGATTTGGGTGCGGTGGTCATCAAAGCCTTGATGGAACGAAATCACAAAGTGGACTTTGGGCAAGTAGATGATGTTGTCTATGGCTGTGCCAATCAAGCAGGCGAGGACAACCGCAACGTAGGGCGAATGTCTGCACTGCTTGCAGGACTGCCGCATCAAGTACCAGCGACCACAGTCAATCGCTTATGCGGTTCGTCATTAGATGCCATCGCCATCGCAGCTCGTGCCATCAAGTCAAGCGAGGCGAACCTCATCATTGCAGGAGGGGTGGAGAGTATGAGTCGTGCTCCTTTTGTCATGGCTAAAGCCAACAAGCCTTATGACCGCTCACATCAGTTAGAAGACACCACGATGGGTTGGCGTTTTATCAACCCCAAATTAAAACAAATGTACGGCGTGGATACCATGCCGCAGACGGCAGAGAATGTTGCCAATGAGTTTGGCATCAATCGACTTGACCAAGATAAATTCGCTCTAAGAAGCCAAACTTTAACCAAACTTGCCCAAGATAAAGGTTTTTTTGAAAAAGAAATCATCCCTGTTCAGATTCCACAGCGTAAAGGTGATCCCATCATCATCGATAAAGATGAGCATCCGCGAGCTGATACCACGTTAGATGTTTTAACAAATCTAAAACCTGTCGTCAGTGCTGATGGTACAGTAACAGCAGGTAATGCATCGGGGATTAACGACGGTGCCAGTGCCTTACTCATTGCCTCTGATGATGCGGTAACAAAATTTGGTTTAAGGCCAAGAGCCAAAATCATCGCCAGCACTACAGTCGGTGTAGAGCCACGAATCATGGGTTTTGCACCCGCACCAACCATTGAAAAACTCTTGTCAATGACAGAGCTGTCACTTGATGCGATGGATGTGATTGAGCTCAATGAGGCGTTTGCTGCTCAGGCACTCGCTTGTACTCGTAAGCTTGGACTGGCAGATGATGACAGTCGCATTAATCCTAACGGTGGTGCCATCGCCATAGGACATCCGCTTGGTGCGTCTGGAGCAAGACTTGTGACGACTGCCTTGAATCAGCTAGAAGCGATTGAGGGTAAATATGCCCTATGTAGTATGTGTATTGGTGTGGGGCAGGGTATTGCTTTAATCATTGAGCGAGTCTAAGGAGAGTATGATGCCATTTTTTAAAAAAGATAACGTGAGTCTGTATTATCAAACTTTTGGTAGTGCCGATAAGCCCGCTTTGATTTTTTCTAATTCACTTGGTACAAATCACACCATGTGGCAAGCCCAAATTGACGCCCTAAAAGATGACTATTTTATCATCAGTTATGACACACGAGGACATGGTAACAGTGACACACCAGAGGGCAATTGGACGATGGCAAATCTTGGGCAGGATGTGGTGGATTTGCTTGACGAGCTTAACCTAAAAAAAGCTAATTTTTGTGGGATTTCTATGGGAGGGCTGACAGGTATTTGGCTTGCCATCCATCGCCCAGAATACTTTGATAAAATCATTGTCTGTAATACAGCGGGCAAAATCGGTCAAGAAACAGCATGGCAAGAACGAGCAAACACCGTGCGTCATCAGGGTTTGCAGATGATTGCTGATTCTGCTCCTAGCCGTTGGTTTACCGATGCATTTATTTTAAATAATCCCCACATCGTCAAAAAACTCTCTGATGATTTGGCAAAAGGCGACCCTAATGGCTATGCAAAATGTTGCGAGGTGTTGGCTGCTACTGATTTGCGTGATGAGTTAAACAAAGCAAGTGTTCCCATGTTGGTCATTGTAGGCAGTCAAGACCCTGTGACTACGGTGGCAGATGGTGAGTTCATTACAGCAGGCGTGCCAGACAGTCAGCTTGCTATTATTAGGGCTTCTCACATCTCTAATGTGGAGCAGGCAGAGGTGTTTACTAAGCAGATCGCTTCTTTTATCAGCCAATGATGGCTTAGCTTGACCCAACAGGCAGTGCCCAAACTGACAAGAGAGTCGGCTTGGGCTTTTGTGCGAGTAAAATTCTTCCATATTGATGAGTTTGGCTTTATAATACACCATCATTTGATGTTGAGAAAATCATGACCACTTTTGTTAGTTTTAATATCAATGGGCTTCGTGCCAGACCTCATCAACTTCTTGCAGTGCGTGATGAGTTGAGGGCGGATGTTATCGGTTTGCAAGAAACCAAAGTTCACGATGAGCTTTTTCCTTTAAAAGAGGTGGAAAATTTGGGGTATCATGTGACATTTTTTGGGCAAAAGTCACATTATGGTGTCGCGATTTTATCAAAATTTGAACCCATTTTTGTACAAAAGGGCTTTCCGTTTGCAGATGCCGATGCCCAAAGGCGACTCATTCATGCTCGCTTTGACATTCGTGGGCGTGAGATAGATGTGATTAATGGCTATTTCCCCCAAGGAGAAAACCGAGACCATGAAATTAAATTTCCCATGAAACGTGCTTTTTATGCTGATCTAAACCGCTACATTGATGAGTTACAAGAGCAGGGAAGAGAGCTTATCATCATGGGTGACATGAACATCTCGCCTCATGACAATGACGTGGGGATTGGTGATGCCAATGCCAAGCGTTGGCTAAAAAATGGCATCTGCTCTTTTTTGCCTGAGGAGCGTGAATGGTATGAGGCATTGATGAGTCGTGACTTACATGACACTTATCGTAAGTTCAAACCCGATAGCAATGATGAGTTTAGTTGGTTTGATTATCGTTCCAAAGGTTTTTCGGATACTCCAAAACGTGGATTGCGTATCGATCACATTTTATGTACTGATAAGCTCATTGCCGACTGTGTTGATGCAGGGATTGATTATGATATTCGTGCATTAGAAAAGCCCTCTGACCACGCACCGATTTGGGCAAGATTTGAGGTGTAGACGATAACATGAGTTCTAATCAGCCTTTAAAAATAAATTGTTGACTTATTTTTTGTCATTATTTTATTTAACATAATATTAGATGGTATCGATATTTTATCTGCCTTAAAAACTCAGGTGTTAAATTTAGATGTTAAATAATGACATGCCTTGGTAAGAATATAACAGTTGCCTTTGTTGTTGATAAACTTAACGATATGATTATATTAGCTGCGTTTATCGCCCAAAAGACAGGTAGTGATCTAAATTTTTCACTCAAATTAAAACATCATATCCTCTAGCAAAAGCATTAAGAAACTTTGTTTTCTTATTCATCTTGGCATCATAAACACATAAAAACGCCTGTATTATCATCACTTATGTTATAATGACATATTTTTATTTGTCGCCCTTATGTTATCCATGAAAACCTTAAAGCCAACCATCTTAGTTCCTGCTTTACACATGGGTGAGGAGGCTGTGCTTGAAGTAGATGCTCATTGGGCGGGCAGTGACACACTTGCACTGATTCTGCATCCCAATCCCAAGGCGGGAGGTGACATGAACAATAAAGTCATAACCGCTTTATTTCGTTTTTATCGCGACCATGGCATGAATACAGTGCGGTTTAATTATCGTGGTGTGGGTCAGTCGAGCGGTCAAATTGAATACGGTCAGGGCGAGTATTTGGACAGTCTTTGCGTATTAGAATGGGCGATGAGTCAGACCCAAGCGACCAAAATTTGGCTGGCAGGATTTTCTTTTGGTGGGTTCATTGCTTGTCAAGTGGCGGATGAGATATTGCGTCATCGCCAAAACATCACTTTGCAGAGACTGACGTTAGTCGCCCCGTCGATTGAAAAAAATAATCCAGCAGGACTTGTTCTGCCCAAAGCCACCTTGATGATTTATGGCGACCAAGATGAGTTTGTAAGCCCAAGCAGTATGGCAAGTTTCGCTCATGATTTTGGTGTGCGTACTTGTGTCATGTCGGGAGCGGGGCATTTTTTTCATGGGCGACTTGGCGAGCTTAGGTCATTATTAGAAATCTGAGTGTGAATCGTCATTACCATTAAAATTTAGTGTATCCAGAGAAGGAATATCATGACCACCCCTTTACAAAAATACGAAGAAGCTTTAGCCACAGGGAATTTTACCCAAGATGACGTGCAGCAAAAAGCCGTCATGTATCTTGATAAATTGCATCATGATATTATGGCAAGTCAAACTGCCAACCAAGGTTTTTTTGCCAGTCTTTTTAAATCCAAGCCTGCCACACCAAAGGGTTTATATATGTGGGGTGGAGTAGGGCGTGGTAAAACATGGCTTATGGACATGTTCTATGACAGTCTGCCCATTGAGCGAAAGATGCGAATGCACTTTCATCATTTCATGAAGCGTGTGCAGAGTGAGTTGGTGAGATTGCAAGGGCAAGCTGACCCTTTACAAAAAGTGGCAGACATCATTCATGCTGAGGCGGTGGTAATTTGCTTTGATGAATTTTTTGTCTCTAATGTGTCAGATGCCATGATTTTGGGTGATTTATTTACCATGCTCTTTGAGCGGGGCATTACTTTGGTGGCAACTTCCAATATTGAACCATCAGGGCTTTATAAAAATGGCATTCATCGCAATCGCTTTTTACCTGCGATTGCCCAAGTGGAGCAGAACACTACTGTCATGAATATTGATGCAGGGGTGGATTATCGACTCAGACTATTAAAACAGGCCAAGCTTTATTCATCGCCTTTGACGGAGGAGACAAAGAACTGGCTGTCTGAGCGTTTTGATAGCTTGGCAAATGGACAAAAAGTCGTTACTGAACCCATCATCGTGGGTGGGCGTGAGATTTCCATCATCAAGCGTACTGAGACCATGCTTTTGGTAAATTTTAGGGAGTTATGCATGCAGCCACGTTCGGCATCTGACTTCATTGAGATTGCCAGTGATTTTAATACGGTGATGGTGGATAATGTGCCTGCTCTGACAGATATTTTGATGGATCCAACCAGACGCTTTATTTATTTGGTGGATGAGTTTTATGACCGCCGTGTTAAATTGCTGATTCGTGCCGAACAGTCTATTTTAGAGTTGTATCAGGGTGAGAAGTTGGCATTTGAGATAGAGCGGACACGTTCGCGTCTCTTAGAAATGCAGTCAGAAGAATACTTATCCGAAGAGCATCGTGTGGAATAAGACAGCTATTATGGGTTTAAAATCATTATCATAAAAGAGTGGAGAGTAGCATGAATAACTTTATCGCCCAAGTCCAGTCACGCCGTAGCATTGGTAAATTATCCTTGCCCATGCCAAATTCACAGGAGCTCAACTCTGCCTTAGGGTGTGCCATGACCGCCCCTGACCATAAGATGCTAAGACCTTATCGGTTCACTGTCATGACGGCTCAGGCATTGGATGAGTTTGGCAAGGTGCTGCTTGAAGCAGGGCTTGCCAAAGCACATAAAGACGGTGAAACATTAGATGATGCCACACGCAATAAGCTTGTTAATATGCCAAAACGTGCTCCAATGATCATCACTGTGGCAACCGAGTATCAAAGCCATCCCAAAGTGCCACAGTTTGAACAGCTGTTGTGTGTGGGTTCGACTGTACAAAACCTGCTATTGGCTCTGCAAAGCATGGGCTATCATACCATATGGCGAACCGGTGATTTATGTAATGAACCTTTAGTAAAAGCACATTTTGGGGTGAGTGATGATAATCTCATTTGTGGTTTTGTTTATGTGGGTTCAAGTGACGTCGTCATGCCAGAGCGTGACCAAGTGGATTTGGCACGCCATGTGAAGTTTTATGAGTGATTGAGAAGGTTGTCACTCGTGTTAATCGGTCATCATAAGGACGCTCTATGAAATTGCCAAAAAATAACCCTAAAGTTAAACAAATCGTTGATGCGGCAAGTCAAGGCATCAATCAAGGTCTAGAGGAGGCACGGCATTTGTTCGAAAAATCTGAAGCCGAAGGAGGGTTGTTGGCAAATTTAGCACACCTTACCAAAAAACGTAAAAAAGTACCAGATCCTGAGGCACTTGGCATCCATGTTGATAAAGACATGAGTGTGCCGTTACGCATTACGGTGCTTGGCGGGGGTAGTTTTGGTACGGCGATGGCAAATTTATCCGCCAAAAATGGTTGCGAGACAACCTTATGGGTTCGAGACAAAAAGACCGTCCAAGCGCTCAAAAAAACACACATCAATAAAAAATACTTGCCAAACCACGTCCTTGATGACCGTTTGACGTTTAGTCATGATTTAGAAGAGTCGGTGAAAAATAAGGATATTATCTTTGTGGTTGTGCCCAGCTCGGCGGTGCGTGAGACACTACAAAAAATCCGTCCCTTTATCAGTCATCAAGCGGTGGTTTCTTTGACCAAAGGTATTGAAAAAGGCACTTTTTCTTTGATGAGTGACATCATCCAAGATGAGTTGCCTCAAGTAAACTTTGGTGTGATGAGCGGTCCAAACTTGGCATTAGAAATCATGAATAATATGCCCTCCGCTAGCGTGATAGCAAGCCCCTCCGAACCTTTGCGAGTTGCGGTACAAACAGCACTACACAGTGCATTTTTTCGAGTGTTTGCATCAGACGATGTTAAGGGAGTGGAGCTTGGAGGGGCATTAAAGAATATCTATGCGGTTGCCATGGGCATGGCGAATGCTTACGGTGTGGGAGAAAATACCAAGGCGATGCTACTCACACGAGCTTTAGCAGAGATGAGTCGATTTGGGGCGGCAGTGGGAGCCAATCCCCTGACTTTTTTGGGCTTGTCGGGTGTAGGCGATTTATATGCCACTTGCAATTCTACGCTAAGCCGCAACTACCAAATTGGCAATATGCTTGGCAAGGGCATCACGCTTGATAATGCCATCAAAAAACTTGGGCAAACCGCCGAGGGGGTTAATACCATCGCTCAGGTGGAGGAGCAAGCCAAAAAACTGGGTATTTATATGCCCATTACTCATGCACTGTATGCCGTGCTGTATGAAAATAAATCAGCGCTCAATGTGGCGGTGAATCTCATGGAGACAGGATTTAGAAGTGATGTGGAGTTTGTCATGCCTCATGATAAGAGTAATGAGAAGTTATCCAAAGAGTTCGATGAGGTGTTAAAAGCCACCAAAGAAAACCCACAACGCACCAAGACTGATTTGACAAATACTGATGCATGATGACAAAGTTTAATGTCACCACATCACCATAAAAAATCATCAAATAAGGAGTACTTCATGAAACTCATCTTTATTCGTCACGGACAAGCCGCCCCCTATTGTGCTGATGATGCTGGACGAGACTTGACAGAATTTGGACAAGCACAAGCGGTAGAGACAGCTGCTTATCTGGTGCAAAAACATAAGCTTGACATGATTATTGCCAGTCCTTTTAATCGTACCGAGCAAACGGCTAAAATCCTACAACAGACTGCAAACAATCAAGGTCAAACCCCTGCTTTTTTCACGCTCAACAGCATCACCCCTGACGATGACCCTGTGGCAGGCATCGCAGATATTGAGCGAATCATCACTTCTGACTATGGATATGAGCATGATAAAACCATCGCCATCGTCTGTCACATGCCAATCGTGGCACGCATGGTGGCGTATTTGGATGCTGATGGTTTGCCTCCACCGATGTTTGATTTGGCAGAGTATAGGGTATTAGACACAAAAATATTAGCACAAGGTTTGGCAAATCAAGTAGAAAGATATTCTCCCGTGCAGCCTTAGGATTTTAAACCAATCCTTCATGATATTAAACTGTCTTGGTGACATAAAATCATCAAAGGACTTAGGATATTTAATCTTATTGGGGACTGTGTTATAATACCAAAGATGTATCACCCCATTTTGAGAAACCCATGTCGTATAGCTTATTTCGTCCTTATTTATTTTCCATGGAGCCTGAAAAAGCCCATGAATGGACGCTTGAAAATTTAGAGAGGTTGCATAAGGCACATTTGCTTGCATTCGCCTATCCACGTCAATCACTACCCACTAACTGCATGGGCATTAGTCTGATGAATCCTGTGGGCTTGGCGGCAGGGCTTGATAAGAATGGTGCGTACATTGATGCCTTGGCAGAGCTTGGCTTTGGGTTTTTAGAGGTGGGGACGGTCACACCAAAACCACAAGCAGGTAATGAGCAGCCTCGCATGTTTCGCTTGGTAGACAGTGGTGCCATCATTAATCGCATGGGTTTTAATAATGATGGCGTAGATAAGATGGTTGCCAATATCGAGCGTGCCAAATACAAAGGAGTGCTTGGCATTAATATTGGCAAAAATGCTGTCACGCCTGTCGATAATGCCTTGGACGATTATGTATTTTGCTTGGAGCGGGTGTATCCTTATGCCAGTTATATCACCATCAATATTTCAAGCCCCAATACCGCTAACCTACGCAGCCTGCAAGGAGCCTCAGAGCTTGCTCATCTTTTAGACGGCATTAAAAATTGCCATTCACGATTGGCGAGCGAACATGGTTATTATGTACCTCTTGCTCTAAAGATTGCTCCTGATTTGGATGAACATCAGATTGATGACATTGCCAAAAACTTAATTGATTTTGAAATAGATGGGTTGATTGCGACTAATACCACTTTGTCGCGTGTGGGTGTAGAAGATCAGCAGCATGCTCATGAGCAAGGCGGCTTATCAGGCAGACCGCTTAGTCATCAAAGCACGTTGGTGCTGACCGAATTTGCTCATCGCTTGGCAGGTAAGGTGGATTTGATAGGTGTCGGTGGTATTGATACGGGCGACTTGGCGGTGCGTAAACTCAAGGCAGGGGCAAGCGCTGTACAGCTGTTTTCAGGACTGGTGTACAAAGGACCGTCATTGGTACAGTCTTGTGTACAAAGTATTGCTGATTATAAAGATAAAGAACGTGAATTGACAGAGCGTCATGATTTTATTGATAAAAATGAATCAGCCTCCACTGAACAGAGCAAAGCCAACGAAACCACTTTTCATGAAAAGTCATGAGTATCATTGATATTTTTATTGCTTTTATGGTGCTTTTGGGGCTGTGGCGTGGCTTTCAAGCAGGGGCGATTAAAACAGCGATGTCGTTGGTGGCATGGTTTGTGGCTTTGATTGTTGCCTCAGCACTTGCCAAAGAATTCTCACCCTTGTTTGTGAGTGTGGTAAATAATGAAGTATTACAAATCTCCTTGGCATTTTTGGCGATTGTACTGGTGATTGTTGCCATTATCCATATGATTTCATGGTTGGCATTAAAAACTTTAAAATTATTAAAGTTGGGTTTTTTGGACAGTCTTTTGGGTGGGGTATTGGGTGCAGGCAAAGGTGTATTAAAAGTGCTCATTGTGCTTAGTATCGCCTCGCCACTTTTGGTAAAATTACCCAACTGGCAAGAGTCTATCCTTGCCCAAAACTTATTGCCTTTTGCTCCTGTGGCACAAGCTTTATTAACAGAGGTGTTGGGTGAGGCATGGAATCAGATGGAAAATCCGTATCAGTAAGACGGATTTTTTTAATGGCGAGTAGTTTTCCTAGGCCTAAATGTGTAATGAGCAAGACCATTTGGGTTTGTAACATCTTGGATAAAACCTTTGGCATGTCGCCAAACTTTTGGAGAGCGTGAATTATGTGTGGTGTGATTGGTGTATGTGCTCATGAACCTGTGGGGCAAATGCTTTATGATGGGTTAACCATGTTGCAACATCGTGGACAGGATGCGGCAGGCATTGTCACCTTAAAGGATGATCGCTTGTATCTGCGTAAAGACAATGGCATGGTGCGGGATGTATTCTTGAATAAACACATGGTGAGATTGGTGGGAAATTTTGGCATCGGTCATGTGCGTTATCCCACAGCGGGAACCTCAAGCACCGCAGAGGCTCAGCCACTATATGTCAATTCCCCTTACGGCATTGCTTTGGCACATAATGGTAATTTAACCAATGCCAAAGACCTTGCTAGAGAAGTTCAAGAGCATGACCGTCGCCATCTTAACACAGACTCCGACTCAGAGGTCCTGCTTAACATATTTGCTCATGAGCTACAAAAATTCACCAAAACCAAACTTGACCCTGATGATATTTTTACCACTCTAAAAGCTGTGTATGAACGCTGTCAAGGGGCTTATGGCGTGGTGGCGATGATAGCAGGACATGGCATGTTGGCATTTAGAGATCCCAATGGCATTCGCCCTTTGGTGTATGGTCGTCGCCTAACACCTGTTGGGGTAGAATACATGGTGGCATCTGAATCGGTAGCATTGACCGCTTTGGGTTTTGAAGTGGTGAGAGACATCGCACCAGGCGAGGCGATTTTTATTGATTTAAATTATAATCTCTACGCCAAACAATGCACCGATAAAATCAAACATACTCCTTGTATTTTTGAGTACGTTTATTTTGCCAGACCTGACAGCATTATTGATAACATCTCTGTGCATAAGGCACGTATGCGTATGGGAGAGAAGTTGGCAAAACGCATCATTCAGGAATGGGGTGAAAATCATGAGATTGATGTGGTCATTCCCATTCCTGACACATCACGTAATTCTGCTTTGGAGTGTGCGTTTCATTTGGGGGTTAAGTATCGCGAAGGCTTTAACAAGAACCGCTATATCGGACGTACATTCATCATGCCAGGACAGCTGATGCGTAAAAAATCTGTTCGCCAAAAACTAAACGCCATTCCATTGGAATTTAAAAACAAAAATGTACTGCTCATTGATGACTCCATTGTACGTGGTACTACTTGTCATGAAATCATTCAAATGGCCAGAGACGCGGGTGCAAAAAATGTCTTTTTTGCGTCTGTAGCCCCTCCTGTGATTTTCCCAAATGTGTATGGCATTGACATGCCTGTTCGCAGTGAGCTCATCTCCTCGGGTCGTACGGTTGATGAAGTGCGTGACATCATTGGTGCTGATCGTTTGATTTTTCAGGATTTGGAAGATTTGGTAGAGGCGGTTAATAACACCAAATACAGCCGTGTCGATGGTTTTGACTGTTCGGTTTTTGATGGCTGTTATGTAACAGGACAAATCACTGAAGCATATTTACAAGAGTTGCAAACCATGCGTGCTGATGGGGCTAAGGCAGGACAAATCGCTAATAATCCTGTGGACATCACAGGAATCATGGAATAAGTTTGGTAACATCAGTCATAAAATGGGTCTTGCTTATCAAGACCCATTTTTATTGGAAAATTTCCAAAAAAATTATGGTGATTTTCGTAATGAGAGACTCATCATCAATCCAAAAGATGTGTCATTTTACCATCTTATCCAAATTTTATTTTGCGAAAACCTAACATGTTCCAGCCAAAACCTGCAAGCCAAAAATAAAATCTTAGGTCATGTTTCATGTTATAATAACATTTTACTCATGCTTTCATGTTAAGCCCATGAGATTCATGAGGTATGTCCATAATATTTTATCATGTATCCTAAAATGCGTATTCGTAAACTCTTTAAATTTGAAAATGCTCACATCGTTCGTAACTGTACCTCCGACCGTTGTAGTCGTTCCATTCACGGTCATAGCTATCAAGTAGAGCTGATTTTAGAGGCTCATGCTTTGGATAATGGTCAGATGGTCTATGACTTTGGATTATTAAAATCACACATCAAAGACTTGATAGACAGCTTCGATCATGCCATCACTTTTTGGAATCAGGACGACCCTGAATACATTCGTGCTTGCCAAAATTTTTCAGCTCGCTGGGTAAGTTTGCCTGTATCACCTTCAGCTGAACAGTTTAGTCGTGTGATTTTTTATTGGGTGGATAAACTCATACAAAACACCATCACCCAAAACAACGAAGCAGACGTATCGGTTTATTCCGTCATCGTTCATGAGACAGCCACAGGCTATGCCCAATGCTTTCGTGAGGATGTGGATAATGAGCGAATGGGCAAATTATCACTACAGATGTTTGAGTTTAGCGAACAAGTTCGGCTAGAGTGGCATGACGGCGAGATGTTTGAGAAGTTAAAACAAGGCGAGAAGTTTATTAACCCCATGCCATTAAGACAGGTAGAAAAAGATAACTAATATCGATAAGATTCTAGTAGGTACATTTAATGAACCTTATTTTAAAAGATGAAGGTGACACCGAGCAGTTGGCGAAAGCATTAGCAAAAACAAACCCCAGTGGCAGTCTGTGGCTCTCTGGTGACTTGGGAGCGGGTAAGACGACTTTTACTCGTTATTTACTTCATGCTTTAGGTCATGTTGGTACAGTAAAAAGCCCCACTTATACGTTGGTTGAGCCGTACTCCATTGATGGTAAACCTGTTTATCATGCTGATCTATATCGCTTAAATGACCCAGAAGAGCTTGATTTTATTGGGTTTTTTGAGTATTTTGATGAGCTAAATTCTTTGGTGATCATTGAGTGGGCAAGTCGTGCTGAACATCTGCTACCCAAGCCCGACATCCAAATAAAAATCACAAGACAAGATGATGGCAGTAGGGTGGTAGAGATTATCGGGGTTGTGATAAATCTGACCTCATAACTGGACTATAATTATTCTAACTTAGCCCACAAACACAAACAGTGTTGGGCTTGTGGCATTGTCGCTGATGCATATCTTGGGGTGAGGGTCATTGATGAATTTACGTTATAAAAATCTGCCTAATAACACTGTCTTGTCTTTGATTGCCCCCACCGCCAGTGGTAAGACCGATTTGGCGTGTCGGCTGTTTGAAACAGGACGATTTGAGCTTGTGTCGGTGGACAGTGCACTCATTTATCAGGATATGAACATCGGCACAGCAAAGCCTAGCGATGATGAGCTTAACCGTTATCCCCATCATTTGGTAAACATCGTCACGCCTACTGAGACTTATAATGTTGCCACTTTTACTGCCCAAGTAAATGAGTTGGTATCCCAAATCCATGAGCGTGGAAAAATTCCGCTACTTGTTGGCGGGACGATGATGTATTACATGGCATTATTAGATGGGCTGTCTGCTGTGCCAGATACTGACCCAGCAATTCGTCAGCAAGTGGCGGATTGGCTTAATGATAAAGGCATTGAAGATTTATACACCTACTTGGCAACTCACGACCCTGCTATTTGTCAGCGTTTAAAAGTCTCTGATACTCAGCGTATCACTCGAGCGGTGGAAGTGCATCTACAGACAAGCACACCAATGAGCATCTGGCAGAGTTTGCCAAAAACTGCCCTAAGTCATAACCCTGACCAATACTGGCTGACCGTATCAGTAGAGCCAAACCGTACTTGGCTACATGAACGCATTGCCAAAAGACTTGATGTTATGTGGCAGAGGGGCTTAGTGAATGAAGTGATTTGGTTGTTGCAAAAATACCCTAAGCTGACACCTGACATGCCGTCCATGCGTTGTGTGGGCTATCGACAAGTATTAGAATATTTAGCGATGACAGAACATGAAATCATGCAGTCTACACCCATTTGGCAAGCGTTCATGACGAATTTACAAAAAAATAACACAATTTTGGTACAGAACGGAAAAAATTCGTCAAAAATATCAGAAAATTCGCTGAATTTGGCTTGCCAAGATATGAAAAATAAGGCATTATATGCAACGAGACAGTTGGCAAAACGTCAATCAACATGGCAACGACAGCTTAAAAGTTTAGCCCAATTTGTCAATGCTGATGGAGTAAATAGAACAAAAGTTGGTGAGTCATCAAGTGACATCCAACAATCACAACGGATTTTTTCATTTGCAAGTATGACAGATGCACAAAATGAGTTTTTGGCGTGATGCTTTGTGTGTTATTTTATGTCTATTTTAAACCCACATAGAGATGGAAGTCACCGATTGGTACTTTTATCTTATGTTAATTTTGGAGAATAACAATGTCAAAAGGGCAAAGCCTACAAGACCCATTCTTAAATGCTTTACGCAAAGACCGCATTCCTGTTTCTATTTTTTTGGTAAACGGCATCAAATTACAAGGTCAGATTGAATCTTTTGACCAATATGTCGTACTTCTTAAAAACACGGTCAGCCAAATGGTGTATAAGCACGCCATTTCCACAGTTGTTCCTACGCGAAATCCACGCACAGATGGTGCTACTCCTAATACAGGAGCAGTAGGCTATCCTTCTTCAGTTGGGATGATGGGAGGTGCAGGCTATCAAGGTTCAGGCTATCCGAATACGGGCTTTGATCGTCAAGCATCGGGATTTGACCGTTCGGGCTTTGGCGGTGTAGGTACCACGCGTCCTATGGGTGGTTTTACTCGTACTCCGCCTAATCCAGGTTTGGGCGGTGGACAGGGTTTTGAACGCGGTGGATATCCACAAGCTGGTATGGGATTTAATCAAGGCTTTGAACGTTCAGGATTTGACGAGCGTGGTTTTGATGGTAAAAATTTTGAAAAGAATGACCGTGCCTTTGACAATAAAGCCTTTGATAATTCGGTATTTGACCGTCAAGGCTTTGAGGGTAAAATTGAAGATGGCGAAGAATAAATCAATCCAAAACTTATCTTTGCCAACTAAAAATTAAGCTGTTTAAAATAAGCTTAATTTTGCTAAAATTCAAGATTTTCAGCTGACGATAAGCCATCCAAAGCTTGAGAAATTTAACAAAAAAGCTCACATCAAGTGGGCTTTTTTGTTAAGGTTTTGTGGCTGGGTCGCTGTTTTGTATTTAACAGAGTTTATGATAAAACATGAAAATGTTTTGTAGATGGTGTTTGACGTTGCCAATTGCTGATCAGCTCATCAAAAACAACAGGGATTTGATGACAAAATAAAGTAAAAAATTGCCAAATGTGATATTATGTCTATTTTATTTTTATTCTTTTTTTAAACATATATTTACAACCCATGAATCATCACCTTCCAACATCGTCTGAGATGACCACTGATTTCATTAAGGTGGGATTGACTGCCATCGATACTGAGCAAGAAGCCCTAGAACTGCTAAAAAATGAACTTGATGAGCGATTTGTGCAGGCATGTCAAGCCATTTTGGTGTGTTCTGGCCGTGTGGTGGTAACAGGTATGGGCAAGAGTGGGCATATTGGACGTAAGATAGCCGCCACTTTAGCCAGTACAGGCACGCCTGCATTTTTTATGCATCCAGGCGAGGCAGGGCATGGCGATTTGGGCATGCTTGTTAAGGGTGATGTGTTGATTGCCATTTCTAACTCAGGTGAGTCTGATGAAATTCGAACGCTCATTCCTGTAGTAAAACAGTTGGGCATTCCCTTGGTTAGCATCAGTCGTGATAAGCGGGGGTTTTTGCCAAAATCAGCAGACATCGCCTTAACATTGGGGAATTTTGAGGAGGCTTGTCCTTTGGGGTTGGCACCAACTTCTAGCACGACAGCGACATTGGCACTTGGCGATGCTTTGGCGGTGGCACTACTTCATGCTCGCGGTTTTACCAGTAGTGATTTTGCCTTATCCCATCCTGCAGGAGCATTGGGGCGTAAGCTGCTCACTCGTGTCAAAGACGTCATGCATACAGATAATTTACCCGTCGTACGGGCAGACACGCATTTAGATGAAGCACTGTTGGTAATGACAGGTGGGCGATTGGGTTTGGCGGTGGTGGTGAATGAGCATGATGAAGTGGTGGGTATCTTTACTGATGGTGACCTGCGGCGTAAACTTGCTGATAATGTGGCATTGTCAGCACCAATAAGTACGCTTATGACAACACATCCAAAACACACTACTGGCGAAATGCGAGCCTCAGACGCTCTAACACTCATGAATGAACATGCCATCAGTCAGTTATTGGTTCTTAGTGACGGTAAGCTGTCAGGTGTGATTAGCATTCATGACTTATTAAAAGCAGGGGTCAGCTAAGCTAGATTTGTGGTGGTTGGTCAGCATGTATTGTGTTTATCATAAAAAAGCACTGATTAAATGGGCATCACTAAAAATACAGCAAGCAGTTAAAGGCATCCATCAAACAAGCAATGAACAGGCGGAATGTTTATTGTGCAAATCTCTGACAGTCCAAAAGACCCATTGCTACAAAATATTAAGTAAAATATAGGTAATGATAATGAATCACCTAACTGAACGGTTACAAGTCATAAAGCTGTTTGCCATGGATGTGGATGGCGTTTTATCCGATGGGCAAATCATCTATGATGCCAATGGCGTAGAAACTAAGGCGTTTTATGTGCAAGATGGTGTGGGACTAAAAGCAGTTAAGGACTTGGGTATTCATCTTGCCATCATTACAGGCAGAAGCTCGCCCATGGTGGAAAGGCGTGCCAAAGAACTTGGCATTGACCATGTGGTGCAAGGACGAGATGATAAGTTTATTGCACTATCTGCTCTTGCTGATGGGCTTGGTTTGTCTATGAGTGAATGTATGTATATGGGGGATGATTTGCCTGACCTAAAAGCGGTGCGTGAAGCAGGTGTAGGTGTGTGCGTGCCTAATGGCTGTGCCCAAACGCAGGCAGTAGCAGACGTGATTACGGTTAAATCAGGTGGTCATGGGGCGGTGCGTGAGGTGTGCGAATTACTTCTACAAGCTAAAGGGGCTCATGAGGCTTTTATCGCAAGGTTTGGTTAAGTTATTACAACAGTCATCAGAGATAATCCATCATGAATACAAAAATTCTAAGTGTACTTGGTGTCATGGTACTCATGGTCGGTGCATGGTTTTTTTATAAGGAAGAGGCGAAAATAGAACCTGCCTTGCCACCTGTACCTGCCGCCTCTTATGAAGTGACCGAAATTAAAGCAGTCCAAACCAGCCCTGAAACTGGTGAGATTGAGTATACCCTGACAGCAGACAGCTTAACAAAAAATAGTGCAGGCGTGGATGAGATGAAAAATGCCAAAATGGATTGGACGCCGCCTGATAGTGAGAATTATCACCTACAAGCAAGCCTTGCTAGCTTAGAGCAAACCACAGGCGATTTGTTGGTCAAAGAGGGTTTTACCTTGACACGCCAAGGTGACGAGACCAAACCTGATATGGTTATTAAGGGTAATGTTTTAACCGGCAACACCAAACAGCGTCAAGTATCCAGTAATGAGCCCATCACCATAACCCAAGGTACAGATAGCTTCATGGCACAGGGATTTATAGCAAATCTACACACAGGTGAATATGAGTTTTACCGTATTCAAGTAGAGTTTGCACCACCCAAACGTCAAGATAAACTACTGTTTTAAATCATTTTAATACATCAATTCCATGGAAATGAACATGAAATCATCGCACCAAGTATCACGCTCAGCCTCTTGTTTGGCTTTGCATCAGACTTTATTAAAATTTGGTCTAAGCATGGTTATGATGGGTTCGATGGTTGCCATACCAACGGCTCATGCTTTACCCTCTGATGCTAACCAGCCCATTCGCTTGTTAGCAGATAAGGCTACTTATAGTGAGCGTACAGGAGTTACTAGTTATTCGGGTAATGTCACTATTGAACAAGGCACGCTCAAAATCACAGCAGATAACATTACGCTAAATTTAGATGACAAACGCAGCATTAAGACTGCAGTAGCAACGGGTCGCCCCGCCACCATGCAACAAGTTGTCACTCAAGAGAAAGGGCTTGCCAAAGGTCAGGCTAATAAAGTTGATTATAATGCGGTAACCGGCATCATTACGCTGACGGGCAATGCCAAACTGACCCAAGCAGGTGCTAGCTTTTCTGGTAACACCATTCGTTATAGCCTAAAACTGGGCGACGTGGAGGCGAATGCTGGTGGTGGTCAGCGTGTGGAGTTAGTGTTCCCACCTAACGAATCTAATAGTCGTACAGGCGTTCGCTAATGACCACACTTGCCATGCATCATTTGGGAAAACGCTATGGACAGCGTTGGGTGGTTAAAGATGTCTCTTTTGAGATAGACGAGGGACAGGTGGTAGGTATTTTAGGGCCAAACGGTGCAGGAAAGACCACCAGTTTTTATATGGTCATTGGACTTGTTCCGATGGATAAAGGGCGAGTCTTATTGGGCGAGAAGGATTTGTCCAAAAAAATGATGCATGAGCGTGCCAAAGCAGACATCGGCTACCTACCCCAAGAAGCTTCCATCTTTCGCAAACTAACCATTAAGCAAAATGAATTTAGGATTACTGGCTAAGGCTCGGGCTATCTCACAACGCCGCCGTTCTCCTCCTGACACACTCATGCCAAGCGAATGGCGAACATGCTCTAAATGAAACTCGCCGATTAGCTTCTCTAATTCAGCAAGCTGAGCAGCTTTATTTAAATCTTGACGTGTCTGCAATATCGCTAAAATATTTTGCTCAATGGTTAGTTTGCGAAAGATGGAAGCTTCTTGGGGTAGGTAGCCGATGCCTGCTTTGG
>JBHCHC010000013.1:0-2726 GCA_041802645.1 Moraxella sp.
GACAAAATATTCAAGCGTATGTCCGCATTTCATAACGGCTTGACCGATGTGAATAATCTCAGAGGCGTGATTACCATAGCAGTGGATGCCGAGGATTTGTAAAGTTTCACGATGGAATAGGATTTTTAGAACCCCTGAACGTTCACCGATGATTTGCGAACGTGCCAGATGTTTAAAAAACGCCTGTCCGACTTCATAAGGAATTTGTTCGCGGGTCAGGTCTTCTTCAGTTGCTCCGATGCTTGAAATCTCAGGGATGGTGTAGATACCTGTAGGGACGCTATTGACGAATTCAGCATGTTTGTCTCCCACCATAAAGCCTGCGGCATTTCGCCCCTGATCGTAGGCGGCTGATGCCAAAGAAGGCCAACCGATGACATCGCCAACAGCATAGATGTGTTCGGTTTTGGTGCGATAAGTTTGGTCTACCTCAAGCTGCCCACGGCTATTGGCGGACAATCCTACCGCTTCAAGGTTTAGCCCATCGGTGTTGCCTGAGCGACCGTTACACCAAAGAATGGCATCAGATTTGATTTTTTTACCGCTTTTTAGGTGTAATACCACACAATCATCAAAGGTCTCTAAGCGTTCAATCTCTTCATTGTTACGAATACGCACCCCGAATTGACGAAAGTCGTGTGACAAGGCATCTGAGATTTCATCGTCAAGGTAACTTAGCAGTTGATCTTTATTGTTAATCAAATCAACGACATATCCCAGACCTGTAAAAATAGAGGCATACTCACAACCAATCACGCCTGCCCCATAAATGATGATTTTACGGGCAACATAATCCATCTGTAAAATCTTATCCGAATCAAAAACGCGTGGGTGGTCAAAATCTAAAATATCAGGACGATAAGGGCGAGAACCTACTGCAATCACTGCTTTTTCAAAGGTTACCGTTTTTACGCCTTCACCATGTACTTGTTCAACTTCTAGGGTGTTGTTGTCAATAAAACGCCCCCAGCCTTGAATGATTTCCACACGATTACGCTCATAAAACAGCTTATGAGTACTGACTTGACTGGCAATAACACGACGGGCTTTGCTTAATACCTTATTAAGTGGCACCTGAAAATTATCAGTAAATGAACTAAAAAGAGGGTCGCGTCTCATGCCAATGATGTTAAACACAGATTGACGTAGGGCTTTACTGGGAATGGTGCCAACATGAGCACAGTTGCCTCCTACTTGGTCTCTAGGGTCAACAACGGCAACTTTAAGCCCTGATTTGGCAAGCTTCATGGCAGCGGCTTCACCTGCTGGACCTGCACCCAACACTACAGCATCATACTCAAAGCCATGACGAGATTTACGTTTTTTTGGAGCAATGGCGATTCTTTGACCATCAAGAGGGCTGATGAGTAGGTGGCTTGGTTCGTGGTCATCGTGGTTGGTTTTTGGAATGGAGGTTTTAGATGGGCTGACACCAGATAGGCTGGTAGAGTGCGTGACTTGCTCCTTGATGGCATGCTTTGCTTTGTTAGCTTTATTGTCGTCCTTAATGGCGTTATTGTCGGTAACGCTTTGAGTGATGTTCGTGGAGTCGCTGATGATATCGGTGGATTTGGGTTTGGTCATGATGTGTATGCCTTACATGTCAGAGTTAATAAAAAATTTATGATAAATAATAAAAGCACCATGATGCTGTTGCTGTGTTCACGGTTCTTTATGTGTGCTATTTATATGTCACTGCCGTTCTGTGTTGCGGGATCTACCATAAAAAAGGACGATTATTATAGAAGTTGTTTAAATTAAATGGCATCAATGGAGGGATCACCGTATGATTGGTGAAATATTTTAGCTCATTAATGACCACGATGTGCAAGGTTCTGTGATAGAACCTCTTCTAATTGCCATAACCCTGTGGGCTTACCGGCATTTTGGTCTATTTCCTGACGGACCTTAACTTTATAATGCATGCCAATATTGGGTGCAAAGCCAACAATATCATTATAACCAATGCCAAACACTTCGGCGTCGCTCGCCCCTGCTTTTTTAACCAGTAAGCATTGCATGGGGGTGGCAGAATGACAAGCACTACGATAGGGCATGATTTCTAGGATTTCGCTGTTATTTAAAACGACATTGGGGATATAACGTGGCTCGGGAATGGGTGGATGGCTTTGACAAGCAGTGAGCGACAAAAGTGTGATGAGTGCTAATGGTGTTGGAAAATGGCGATTCATGATGCTCTCAAGACTAAATTTGGTTGTATTTAAATTTGTTGAAGTGATGATGCATAAACATCAGCAAGGCATTCACCCAATACGTCGAGCCAAGCCTGTGATTTGTAAAATCCGTGTGGCAATCTCTTCAACGCTCATCTCTGAGACATTTAAATTGGGGATTTTTTGGGCGGTGTAGATGGCTTGAATGGCACGTTGTTCTTCTTGGCATTGTGCCAAAGAGGCATAGCGACTGCCTGCTTTTCTTTCTTGACGAATACGTACCAAACGCTCAGTATCAATGGTTAAGCCAAAAAGTTTATGACGATAGGGTTGTAAAACCTTAGGTAGATTACTACTGTCTAAATCATCTTCGGTCAAAGGGTAGTTCGCTGCACGAATGCCAAACTGCAAGGCAAGATACAAGCTGGTTGGGGTCTTACCTGAGCGTGACAGTCCAACAAGAATGATGTCTGCACCATCATAATGGTTGGTGCGTGCACCATCATCGTTATCCAAGGCAAAATGCACCGCATCAATACGTGCCTTATAATC
>JBHCHC010000014.1:0-4776 GCA_041802645.1 Moraxella sp.
GGCATTGTCAGGAATGGCAGGTACACCAATGCCAAGTGCAGGAGGTGTATAGGCATTCGCCACAAACAACGGTATCATGACGATGCGAGCGATGGTGAGGTTGTTAGGCAGGGTAAAAATGCTTGTCTTATTTGGCTTATCGTTAGACATGGCGGACTAAAAACATAAAAATATGGGCGTATGATACCCCAAAAAGGGAAAATTTTGTGTAAAATTTAAGACTTTTGCATCAATTTTGGGTAAAATGAGGCAATTTTTATGCCAATTTTTATCGCCCTCTATCATCATGAATCACCCCAATCATTCTACCCCTACCCATGCTACGCCTACGCATTTTGATGTCATCATCATCGGTGCAGGAGCATCGGGACTGTTTTGTGCGTTTCATGCTGCTGGACGTGGCAGGCGTGTACTGGTGCTCGACCATGCCAATAAAGCGTGTAAAAAAATCCTCATGTCAGGCGGTGGTCGATGCAATTTTGTCAATATGGATGTTCGCCCTGAGCATTTCATCAGTCATAATCCTCATTTTGTGCATTCGGCATTGTCTAGATTCACACCTCATCATTTCATGAACTATGTGTACAAACATGACATCACTTTTCATGAAAAATCACATGGACAATTGTTTTGCAATGAGTCTTCAAAGGATATTTTAAATATGCTATTGACTGAATGCAATAACCACGATGTCAATATCAAGCTAAATACCAGGGTCACAAATATTCATCGAATCACCAATCATGATACAGATAATTTCATCATCACCACACAAAAAACCCACACCAAAGACAGTCAGATTACCACTTTAAGTACCACCTCACTTGTCATCGCTACTGGTGGATTGTCCATTCCGACGCTTGGAGCGACTGGTTTTGGTTATGACATCGCTAGACAGTTTGGACATCGCCTATTAGCAACCTCAGCAGGGCTCGTGCCTTTTACCTTCACTGACCATATCGGGCAGTTAGCCAAAGAGCTTAGCGGGATTAGCCTAGATGTCATCGCTTTTAATGAAAAAGTTCAGTTCCAACTGCCTTTGTTATTTACACATCGGGGGCTGTCTGGTCCTGCCATGCTACAACTATCAAATTATTGGCAACTTGGCGATTTTATTCATATAAATCTACTGCCCAACATTAATGCTGGCAACTTATTACTCTGTCACAAACAAAAACACCCCAAGCAGCACATTCGCACCGCCTTACAACCTTATTTCCCCAAAAAACTATTGGCAGTATTAGAGATGCATTTTTGGCAAGATTATCAGCACAGTGAACTTGCCAACATCAAAGATAAGGAACTCATCAGCATCGGTAGCAGTCTAAACAACTGGCAAATCAAACCCTCGGGCACTGAAGGCTATCGAGTGGCAGAGGTAACCTTAGGCGGTGTCGATACCAATGAAATATCTAGCAAGACCTTTGAGAGCAAGCTTTGTTCAAATTTGTATTTCATCGGCGAGGTGCTAGATGTCACAGGTCAGCTTGGCGGGTATAATTTTCATTGGGCATGGGCAAGTGGCTACGCCTGTGCGATGGCAGTGTGACGCTGAAGTTCTCTTATGTGCCAAATTTCATTAAAAAATCGGAGCAGTCACCCCGATTTCATGTCATCCATACCAATCATATTAAAATAGACCTTTAATCCAATCCACCAAACTCTCCCACATACGACTGACAAAACCTGCCTGCTCCACATCATCACTTGCAATGATGGGTGTACTGGCGACAGTTTTGCCATCTAAGACTGCCATCATTTGCCCAAGCTCTTGCCCTTTTTTCAAGGGGGCAGTAATGTTATCATTGAGACGAATGGCGGTGGTAAATTTACCTTTTTGATTTTTGGTGGTGAGCACCTTTAGGTCGCTGAGCGTGGTGGCAGAGACGGTATCAATCTTGCCGAACTTCACAGGTACCACACCTGCTTCTGTGCCTTGAGGAGCAACCATCACATTCTCAAAATGCCCAAACCCGAAATCTAGCAACTCACGTGCTTGGTCGGCTCGTGCTTGCATGCTCTTTGCACCGAGTACGATGGTAATCAGACGCATATTGTCTCTCTTGCTAGATGCCGCCAAAGAGTAACCTGACTCAGCGGTATGTCCTGTTTTTAGACCATCTACCGTGGCATCGGTGAATAATAATGCGTTGCGATTACCCTGCTTGATGTTGTTATAAGTGAATTCTTTTTCACTATAAATAGGGTAATATTGTGCTGAATTTTTAATCACTGTGCGAGCCAATATCGCCATGTCTTTTGCACTAGAACGATGACCCTCAGCAGGCATGCCCGTGGCGTTCTCAAAGCGTGTGCTAACCATGCCAAGTTTGGCAGCTTCATCATTCATCAGCACCGCAAAGGCTGACTCTGAACCTGACAGATGCTCCGCAACTGCAATGGAAGCGTCATTACCCGATTGAATGATGATGCCTCTTAACATATCAATGGCACTTGCTGTCTGCCCTAACGGTACATACATACAGGACTGAGTGCCAGAGCCACGACACCATGCCTTTTCACTGACTTTAATGGGTGTTGTCTCAGACAGCTCCCCTGATAAAAGCTTTTGCTCCAAGATGTAACTGGTCATCATCTTGGTCAAAGAGGCAGGTGGCAGAGGCACATCAGCATTACTCTGAGCAAGGATTGTCCCTGTGTCATAGTCCATCAACACATAGGCTGCATTGTCTTGCTTAGGAGGGTTAATGCCGTTATTGGCAAAGGTGGCGACAGAGGCGGTCAAAAATGCCAACGCCAAGGTGGTTTTTTTTAAAATCATCATACCGCAGGTTCACTCAATTCAAACACAAAAAAAAGACTAACTATACCAAAAAATTCATCAAATATAAAATGCTTTTATTTATTTTTAAGCTAAAATAAAAAATTTATTGTGGAGTCATCATCTATCATGAAGGGCAGTCCATGCATGCTGTTATAAAAAATAAGCCTAAAATGCTCGACTGACATTGGCAAAATCAACACATAATTCACGGTTTTCTGTCTGTGGAAATCTTTTTGTCCATGAACGCATGCTTTGAAGTATCGCTCGATAGTCTTGCTGCGTGGACAGATATCCCAATACCCTTTCTGGGTCATCAACACTAGGAATAAACGCTCTGAGCTGATTGCTGTAGGCTTCATAAAACTGGCTTTTTTGGCGACCGCTTAACATGTCTGGGCAAATCTCTGCCATGACTTGTACCAGTGCCAACTCATATTTGGTGACACGAATGCTAGAAAGTTCATTGGCACTGACGGTATGGATCTTAGCAGGTTTAGCGGTCGCTTTAGTGGTGGGTTTTTGAGGTTGGGCTTGGGCGGTTGTGATGAGTGTGAAGCAAGTTACCAAAATCACCACCAAAGCTTTTAGCAGTCGCATAAGGTTTGATGACCTAACCTTCTCTGATGCTCTGGTCATCTCTAAGGACTGAGTAACGTTAGTGACAATATCAGTTGCGATATCAGTCGCAATGTCCGTTACGTTAATACTCTTATTAACGTTTTTGCAATAAGTCATGAGTTCATGGCGTGTGGTCGCCACGACTGACCTAACAAGACTGATGGGAGATACTGGCATAAGCATGGGCAATTACCATTTATCGATGGTTTTTAACGCCATTATCATACTCATAAATGCTCAAAAAAGCATCTCAAATTCACCCAAAAATGTAGAATAATTGTGTTTAAAAACCAAGTTTAGTAACTTGAGAGCAACAGTAACCCTCGCCAATTGATAAAAATAACACATTGATTTCATTTAATTTATTTTGCTAAATTATTCATTCATGCTTCCATCTAGATGCTCATTTTTTAGGACAAGCCATGAAGAAGCATTTGTTAAGAAAGGCTAAATAAATCCGAAATCTTGCAAGATCACTTGCTGTCAATATGAAGGGTATTATCAAGTGGGATTTGGCTTATTTGGCTCAAGTTTTATGTTTTGATTTTATGATCCAAGGGTGTGCTTAGCCACTTTTAAAGTTTTAAAATGAGCGGGGAGTAAAAAGTAGCCTAAAAAGGAGGAGTAAAGCTCTGATGATTGTATTTTTTAAAAAATTAGCGTAGAATTCATCAGGTTTGCGTAGTGACTGATGATTCTTTCTGCCAAGCCCTCTGTTTTTTTAGCATTAGAGCATCGCTTGAAAAATTCTAACCCTCCAAAGACCCAAAAGATGCTTTTTACAGTTAAGGGCATAACTCCCAGACAAACCACTAAGGACTATTATTTTGCGATTTATGCCTTCTTTTAATCCCCGTTTACTGATGATAAAGGTAAAAAGATGAGTCTGCCAATTCGTGTGAGAACAGACCATGCAAAACACCATCAGATGATAAACGTTTTAATCTTGACTGTCCTTTAACAACCCTAAACCAGATTCTATCATGACCTCAAATCGACTGATTGACCCCAATACTAAAAAAGACGACATCTTTGACCGTGCCATTCGTCCTGCCACACTATCCGACTATATCGGACAGCCCAAAGTGCGTGAACAAATGGAGGTCTTTATCACTGCCGCCCGTCAGCGTAATGAAGCACTTGATCACACACTCATCTTTGGTCCACCCGGCTTAGGCAAGACCACGCTTGCCAACATCATCGCTCGTGAAATGGGTGGCAATCTACGCTCTACCAGCGGTCCTGTTCTAGAACGAGCAGGAGACCTGGCGGCGATGTTGACCAATTTAGAAGAGGGCGATGTCTTATTCATCGATGAGATACACCGCTTAAGCCCTGTCATTGAAGAGATACTCTACGCCTGCAGGTCGCCC
>JBHCHC010000015.1:0-6760 GCA_041802645.1 Moraxella sp.
GACCGTTTGCCATTTCATCAAGTAAGGCATTAACTTCACTCATTGGCTTAAAGCTAAGCAGTTCAAAATAACGAGCGATGAGCGTATCGGGCATGGATAGAATTTTTTGGTACATCACACCTGCTGACTCATCAATGCCGATGTAGTTACCAAGCGATTTACTCATTTTATTAACACCATCCAAGCCTTCTAATAGGGGCATGGTCAGACACACCTGTGGTTCTTTATCGTAGCGACCTTGGAGAGTACGTCCCATCAGCAGGTTAAAGGTCTGATCGGTTCCACCAATCTCCACATCAGCCTCCATGGCAATGCTGTCATAGCCTTGCACCAATGGATACAAAAATTCGTGAATGGCGATGGGCGTCTGACTGGCATAGCGTTTTGAAAAATCATCACGCTCTAGCATACGAGATACAGTAAGCTGGCTTGCTAATGCAATCATGTCTCCTGCACTCATTTTACCAAACCACTCTGAGTTAAACATGATGGTCGTTTTGTCTTTGTCCAAAATCTTAAAAACTTGTTTGGCGTAGGTTTCGGCATTTGCTTTAACCTGCTCTTCGGACAAAGGTGGACGGGTGGCATTTTTACCTGACGGATCGCCAATGCACGCAGTATAATCGCCGATAAGAAATAGCACTTCATGCCCAAGCTCTTGAAAAGCACGCAGTTTGTTGAGCACTACCGTATGCCCAAAGTGCAAATCAGGGGCAGTCGGATCCATGCCCAGCTTGATACGCAACGGACGACCTAAAGCTAATTTTCTTAACAAATCTTCCTCAGAATAAATCTCAACCACGCCACGTTTTAAAAATTCGAGTTGTTCTTGGGCTGGTAAAAAGTTTGACATATCACACCTGTGTTTTCTCTTACAAAATTACACTAGTATAGCAAAAATTTATGGCATTTTTAAGCTATAATAGCTAAATTTCCAACATGAATGAGCCTGTCATGCCTAACTTTTTAGAATCAGAAGTTTTAAGTGAATTCATCGACACACCCACAGATGACCCATCGCTCTTATCTGACCGTTATTTTATTGGCATGATGAGTGGTACGAGTCTGGATGCCTTGGATGCTGTCTTATGCGACTTTGATGGAGGAGCACCCAAAATCCTTGCCACTCACAGTCAAGCCTTTGCTGATGAGCTAAGGGATATTCTGCTGGCATTATGCACCCCAAATGGCACGCGGTATTTGGCACAGGGTGAGTTTGAGGGGTTTAGTGAGTTGGACTTTTGGGGTCTGGCAAGCCGTCTGTATGCCGAGATGGCGAGTGATTGCGTACATCAATTGCTTGCCAAAACCTCACTGAATGCTGATGACATCACCGCCATCGGCTGTCATGGACAAACCGTACGTCATCGCCCTGAGTGGCGGTTTAGCTTGCAACTGCTTGATCCTAATATTTTAGCTGAGCGTACAGGCATTGCAGTGGTGTCAGATTTTCGGCGACGCGACATGGCGGTGGGCGGTCAAGGTGCTCCCTTAGTACCCGCCTTTCATCAAGAGGTGTTTGGCATGGAAGGTCATGATGAACAAATCATCATTCTAAACCTAGGCGGCATCGCCAACATTACCATTTTGGGCGATGATGTCATGGGCTATGACACGGGCGTGGCAAACCTGCTGATGGATGGCTGGATTCAAAGGCATCAGGGTAAAAACTATGACAAAAATGGCGACTGGGCAAGTGGAGGACAGGTAAACAAAGCCTTACTAGATGAGCTGATGAAACATCCTTTTTTACAAAAGACCGCCCCTAAATCCACGGGACGAGAGGCATTTCACTTAGATTGGCTTGATGATGTGCTTGGTGGGTTTGATATTGCTCATATAGACGTACAAGCAACCTTATGCGAGTTTACTGCATTATCGGCAAGCCGTGAGATTGCCAAATTTGCCAAGACTCATAATACCTTACTGCTCTGCGGTGGTGGAGCCTATAATCATCATCTACAAAAAAGGCTTGCTCATCACCTGCCGAACTTTAGGTTGACCACCACTGATGACAAAGGCATCAGTCCTACTTGGGTAGAAGCGGTGGCATTCTCATGGCTTGCCCGACAAAATATCCTCATGCAGACAGGCAATCTTCCTGCCGTCACAGGGGCTGATAAAGGCGTGGTACTGGGTGTGGTGTGTTTTTAATGCCATGATTTCATTCACAAAGACACGTCATGACGGTTTTACAAATCCATGTGTTTATTTTAAAATATCATTTTGTTAGCTCAATGATTAGTTATCCATGTCTTATTCTTCATTATTTGTCTTTATCATGACCGCTTTTTTGTGTCAGTCATGCAGTGCCGAAACCTCTGCCGATTTGTCGCAAAAAATCGCTGATTTAGGAGACACCATCACTTATACCGCCACCACGTACAAAGATGATGTGGTCAGTTATGTCGCAAGTAAAGCCTCTGATGATTTTGAGTATCGCCCCGATGGTGGCAATCAAACCATCGTCAGCGATGAAGTCGTGATTAGTAATGATGATTTATTATTCGGTTCTGACATCCACTCAGATGATGCTTTAAATACCCAAGACGACTTCATCAACATCGTCGCTGTTGGCGACATCATGATAGGTTCGTCATTTCCTAATGCCAACTTTTTACCCCCCAATGATGGTCGCGACAGCTTCAAGCAGGTCAAGCCCTATCTAAAAGGCGATGTGGTCTTTGGCAATCTAGAAGGCGTGTTGTTGGATGGTGGCCATTCCCCCAAATGCCCCAATACACCCCCCATCGACCCCGAAACAAGACAACCCAAAACCATCACCTGCTATGCCTTTCGCATGCCCACTCGCTACGCCAAAATCATTAAAGATGCTGGCTTTCATGTGCTAAGCCTTGCTAACAATCACACAGGCGATTTTGGTGATGCAGGAAGGGTCAGTACCAAACAGACCTTAAGTGATGTTGGTATTTATTATGCAGGACTCACCAGCAAGCCCACCACCACCTTTTCAAAAAATGGTGTCAAATATGGCATGGTAGCTTTCGCTCCCAATATTGGCACGCTGTCCATTCATGATTTGGAGCTTGCCAAAAAATACGTCAAAGAATTGGACAAAAAAGTGGACATCGTCATCGTTTCTTTTCATGGAGGTGCAGAAGGGGCAAATCACGTGCGTGTGCCAAAAACTACCGAGATGTACCTTAATGAAAATCGTGGGGATGTCTATAAATTTTCACACACTCTGATTGATGTAGGAGCAGACATCGTCATCGGTCATGGTCCTCACGTCACCCGAGCGGTGGAGGTGTATAACGACCGTTTCATCGCTTATAGTTTGGGGAACTTTAATACCTATGGGGCATTTAATCTGCGTGGCTTAAATGGCATTGCCCCCATTGTCAATGTCACCTTGAAGAAAAATGGTGAATTCGTCTCTGCTGATGTGACATCCATCCACCAAACCAAAGAAGGCGGACTGATGATTGATAAACAAAATCGTGCTTTTGGCGAATTAAAACGTTTAACACAATTGGACTTTCCAAACAGCAGTTTGGTATTTCGTGACAATAAAATCACCCATCAAAAATAACCTTTTTACACACCAAAAAGGGCATGATTTCATGCTCTTTTTTAGTCATTGTTTTCTTTGCAATAAATACACCCCCGCCATAGCACTGATGATGATGGGTAATACCGCCATCATCAAGGGCGAGATGTTCATGGCAAGTGCCACAAATCCTGTCAAGTCAGTCAAATAGCTAAATAACAATCCTGTCAGTAACGCCATGACAATCCGCAGCCCCAAGCTCTGAGAGCGGAGCGAACCAAAGACAAACGACGAGGCAACCAGCACCAAAGACAGTATCGCAAAGGGCGAGAGCAGTTTTTGCCAAAAGGCAAGCTCATGGCGAAGCGAGCGTTTACCCTGATGAATCATGAGCTGACGATGAGCGTACAAATCGGTTAGGGATAAATCTTCAGCATCCTTGGTCAAAAGATGGACATCGCTAGGGGCAATCGGCAGCGACAGGCGTTTTTGTGCCTCAAAATGACGCTGAACACCTGTGTCGCCAACCGTCAGCTGTGCCACATCTGCCAGTTGCCATTCATACCCCTCGTGGGTACGCCCATAAAATACGCCAGTCTCTGCACGAGTCATACCCGTTAGATTAGCATTATTATCAAGATAATAGCGTTTAGTTGCCCCAAGCCGACCCTCTGAATTGGCATGGCTGATATAAACTATTTCTTGCCCCTCATCGGTCTGATTGACCGACCAATAACCATTGACCGTAAAGAGTTTATCCTCTGTGGTATGCGTGACAATTTGTGAAGCTTTCATGTTGGTGGTCGGCAAAACAAATTGATTCACTGCCAAAGATAGCAGCACAAACAAGAATGCTGGCAACATCGCAAACCCAATGATGCGATAAATGCTGACCCCTCCTGCTCGCATGACCACAAGTTCACTGTTGCCTGCCAAGAGTCCAAGCCCTATCACCGCTCCCAGTAATGCCCCTGTGGGAATAAACTGCACCAAAAAATAAGGCGAGCGGTAAAGAATAAATTTCAGAGCATCGACATATGTATAAGTCTCTGATAGGTTTTCTAGCTCAGACAAATAAGCAAAAATGACTTGTAATAGCCACAAACCCACCACCGCCCCTGTCATGGCAAAAAGTGCCGAGCGAATGACATAACGAGGCAATATCCATGCTGTCATGTCACCTCCTGTTTATCTTGGTGACGTTTTAGGCGAATTTTTGCCATCATCTGGTCATGATGGTTTAAGTACAACGCAAAGCCTGCAAATAAGGCGACCGCCACAGGATAGACAAACACTCCCATCTTACCCTTAGAGATGCTCTCTTTTAAAGAGATGAGAATCAGTACATTTGCCACAAAAATAAACATCGCAGGAATGAGTTTTAACCATCTGCCCTGTCTGGGTCTGACAGTTGCCAAAGGCGTGGCAAGCAGTACGGCTATTATCATCAAAAAAGGCAGGACAAGACGATAGCCAAGCTCAGCACGCACCTCGTTGGGACTAAATGTGCTGCTTCTTAAGACCACCTCTCCTTGATTTCCAAGTACGCCCATCAGCTCGGCTGTGCTGATGCCCTCTATTTTCATTGGGCGACCCTCGCCATTTTTTTTGCCCGTTAAGTGAATGCGATAACGCCCAAAGCCCACTTGATTATACTGACGGCTGGCAGTATCCACCTCATAACGCCGTCCTTCATGCAAATCAAGCGTGACTGAGCCGTCTTGACTGGGGGTGGTCACTTGGGTGGCAGATTTGGCAAAGATAATGATGTCCTTATCCGAGAGTAGTTCGCTAGGAATTCTGCTGGTATCTAGGTTATTGGTATGAAAGCGACTGTCTTGGTCAATGGTCGCCTGTGAGATGGGTGTGTTCTCTTGATAGGTTTTGTCATCACTCATCTGGATAACAATCACATCTCTTAAAAATTCACGGTCATCGCCCACCTCTCCCACGTACAGATGATAATCACCACTACTGATGAATTCTTTGGTGCGAATCAAATCAAAAATCTCTACCACCGACTGCTCTTGCCAGATGTTGGTTGCCTTTGCCACGCCCCAAGGTTTGGCGATGAGCGTGATGAATCCCTGCAACATAAAAACCACCACAATGAGTGGGAAAATTCGCCTTGACACCGCCCCTCGACTGATGCCTCCTGCATTCAATATTGCCATCTCATGATCGGCATACATTCGCCCAAACACAAGCATCAGCCCAATAAAAAAGGACAGCGGAAAAATCAGCTCCAAAAAATAAGGCAGGTTATAACCAATGAGAGTCCACAATACGCCAACATCAAGCCCGCCCTCAGCGGCGATACCAAAGTAGCGAATGAGTCGCCCACCCAAGAGCATCACCACCAAAAACCCCAAAACCAGAGCAGTGGTCGTGGCAACTTGACGTATCATGTAATGGCGTAAAATCACAAGCCCATTTCCAGTATTAAAATACTTATTATAACAAATTCTCAGTATTTTAAAAAATAAAAACCGCTTAATATCTGGCTAAGCGGTTCGTTGGTCATGTTGATTTAAAAGCAATCACTTGGCACCCACACTTCACCCGTCATCAGGCGGCGAGCCGAGCGACTCATAGAGACCTTTTTTGCAAGCCATTTACCATTAACCAGTTCTGATTGACCGCCAACCAAAAGCGTCCCTGATGGATGACCAAAACGCACCTCGTGCATTGCCTGTCCGCCTGCCACTTCATTGACGAGTGTCCCCACAATCGTGGCTGCCGTCCCAATCGCAACGGACGCTGTCCCCATCATCGCATGATGTAATTGCCCCATACTCATGGCACGAGCGAGCAAATTAATTTCACCCGCCTGAACAGTTTTACCACTTGATGCGACATAATCGGCAGGGCTAGCAACCCACGCAATTTTTGGGGTGTGCTGGCGAGTTTCGGCGTCCTTGATGTCGGTAATTAAGCCCATTTTTAGGGCACCATAAGCACGGATTTTTTCCAGTTTTGCTAAAATCTGGGCATTTGAGTTGATGTCTTTTTGTAATTCTGTACCGGTAAAGCCTAAATCTTTGGCACGCAAAAAGACCGTTGGAATCCCTGCATTAATCAAGGTTACGTCAAATGTACCCACATCAGGCACGTCTAAAGTATCCACTAAATTACCTGTTGGGAACATATCGCCACCCTCGACCACAGGGTCAATAAATTCAATCTTGACTTCGGCTGCAGGGAAGGATACGCCATCAAGCTCAAAATCGCCTGTTTCTTGTACTTGAC
>JBHCHC010000016.1:0-5655 GCA_041802645.1 Moraxella sp.
AGAGTGGTTTATGAATTAAACCAACTAAAGATGATGGCTTCATATCATTTTCCAAAGTAAGTTATTTTCATCATCATGTCCTTGCTCTTTTGCCAAAAATACTTCGATGTCGATATTTTCAAGGCTGTCTAGAGCATCGATGAGGGTGCGGTAGCTGGGGCGAATGCTGATGAACTGACCTGCGGAGGTGTCGCTTAGATTGGCTCGGCATTTTTGCTCAAAATCCTCTGCTGCAGCACGCAGACGGGGCACACCTGTGTAGCGACTGGTGCCAACCAACCCATGTGTAATGTTTGCAAGGGCAACCCTGTCTCTGTCCGCCCATGCACGCTCTAGTGCACGTTTTTCGCTTTCGCTACTTTCGATGAGTAGGGTAAGCAAGGTTTTGGCAAGGTCGTCTTTATGAGCAGAGCGTGCCAAAGCGTCTGCCCAATCAATGTCGGGCAGGGCGTGGGCGGATTTCATGATTTTTTCTTTATCAGTTTTGTCTGATTTACCAGATGGATCAGACGTGTCTGACTGATGGGATTCATCATGTATGATGATATTAGGCTTGTTAATCCAAGAAACATCTTGCTTAGCATCGATGTCGCTCTTAGATGATGGCAGGGGATTGCCACTTGGGCTGAGCCATCTGGTTAGAGTCTGCACAAGCTGTTCATGCCCGATGGGTTTGCCCACATAGTCGTTAAGACCTGCTGCCACCAGTCGCTCTTTTTCATCAGACAGTCCGTGGGCGGTCAAAGCGATGATGGGTATGGGAGATTGATGGTGGCTTTCCTCGATTTTACGAATTTGGATGCTGGCTTCTAAACCAGACATTTTGGGCATTTGAATGTCCATAAAAATCAAATCAATCCGCTCACCCGTGCTAATGGCATGAGTCATGGTTTCGATGGCATCAAAGCCGTTATGTGCTGTGATGACTGTCACATCTAATTCGCCAAGCAGAGCCTCTAATACGAGCAGGTTCGGCAAGTGGTCATCCACCGCCAACACACGACAACCTGAGAACTTACTGAGTGGCGTTTCGTTGGGCTTATCGTTGGTGAGCATGGCGATGAGTTGGCGTTTGTCCATCGGTTCATAGAGGGCTTGGGTTTGGTAACGTTCGAGTAGGGCATTATCCATGCCTACTTGATAACCATAAGCGGAAAGTTTGCCCTGATAACGAGCACGAATTTGTCGTAATATTGCCTCCACATCGTCCAAGGAGACATCTTGCCCAAAATAATCAACAATGACCCAGTCAAAGTCCTGTTCTGCCTTATCAAGCTGCTCTAATAAATCAGCAAAACCAATGGCGAAATGAATGTCCGTTTGGCTGCCTGCTAAAGTGGCTTTTAGAACTGAGATGGCAGGGGCATGGTTTATCCAGACCAGAAGTTTTAGTGGGCATGATGCAGGCAGAGTGTGCAATACTTCCAAACCATGGCTGGATTCGCCTTCAGGGAGAGTTACCTGTTGATTGGCAACGCCATCATCCAAATAAATGGGCATCTCAAACCAAAAAGTCGCCCCTGTGTTTGCGATGTTTTCGCTATTATTATCATAAAAGCCAATCGTACCGCCCATCAGTTCGGTCAGCTGTTTACTAATCACCAAGCCTAGTCCCGTACCACCATAGCGTCGAGTGACAGATAGGTCGCCTTGACTAAAACTCTTAAATAGTGATGTTTTATCTTCATCAGACACACCTTTGCCCGTGTCCTCCACACTGATGTTTAGGTAGCCATCATGAACCTCGGAGAGTCCCACACGCACCACCACCCCGCCTGTATCGGTAAACTTAATGGCATTACCGACTAAGTTGGTCAGTATCTGTTTGACACGTAGACTATCGCCTCTTACTCGGGTTGGCACGTCATTATAAAACAGCACTGATAGGCGAAGATGCTTTTCTAGTGCCGTGGGTGAGAGCATGTCTACAACATCATAGATGGTGGCATATAGGTCAAAATCATGATTATCAAGTATGAGTTTATCGGCTTCTAATTTTGAAAAATCAAGCACGTCATTGACTAGGGCAAGTAAGTGGGCTGAGGATTTTTTGATGGTTTGGACGTAAAGACGTTGTTCAGAACTTAGGTCATCATGACGGGCAAGTAAATTAATAAACCCATCAATGCTATTTAAGGGAGTGCGTAACTCGTGGCTGATGTTCGCTAAGAATGCAGATTTGGCGTGGCTAGAACTCACCGCCAAATCTCGTGCTTGGCGAATGGAAATGGTCTGCATCTCCATTTCATCTAGGGCGTGCTGTAAGTCATTTTCGGTTTCATGAGCATGAGCTTTTAATTCACCAAAACTGGCGGACAGCCTCCTAGTGGCTTGGGTTAAATCACGTTGTAACAGTGAAAATTCGCCATCGGCATGGGTTTTGATGGGTTTGTCAAGATTGTCGCTGTTTAACTGCTGTAAAAACAACCGCATCTCATAAATGGGCGTAATCCAGCGTTTAGAATAAATGTTTAAAATCAGTAGCAGTAGCAGCAGGGTGGTTAGTCCTGTGATGGCAAGAGCAAGCGATACTCGATACGTGGTAATGGTTAGAGGTTCATTATCCATCTCAACCACGACATAATAGGGCGTGCCTGAGAATATCATCTGTTTGCCATAGCTTGTGCCATAGGCGGTCTTTTGGCGGTCAAAATTGCCTTGATATTTGCTCAGTATTTGTCCGATTTGGTCGCTACTGCCAAATAAAGCCTCGCCCTCATAGCCGCCATAACTGGCTAATAGGCGGTAATCATGGTCAAAAATCGCCATACGTCTGACTTGTCTGGGCGAAATTTTATAAAAAAAATCATCAAAGGCGGGAATGCTTATGGCTAGGGAGTGCTCAGCATCAGCATACGCATGAGGTAGGGAAAAATGGCGTGTTAAGGTCATCTCATAGTGCAATAGGGCGTTACGTGCCAAGGCATCTTGTTCAGACCATACCGCCTGTCTAACTTCACGAAACACAAGCAGTCCCCCCACCATGGCTAAGATGACGATGGGTAAAAATACCAGAGCAATCAGCTGCCCATAAGCACTTCTTAGGTTTAGGGGTATTTTTCGCATGGATGATTGGTGCAAGTCAAAGATGGCATAGTTTAGCATAATTTGGTGGTAAATTTGGCGGTTAAAAGGGCGGTTGTGTTATAATACGGTCAATTCTAAAACAGCGATGATGAATCATGACCGATTTTTATCCTCAAACACTTGCCGATACCGTTGGTAACACGCCTCTTGTTCGTTTGACTCGTTTGGCTAAGGGGCTCAATGCCGATATTTTTGCCAAACTAGAGGGGAATAATCCTGCTGGTTCTGTCAAGGATCGCCCCGCTTTTAACATGATACATCAAGTCCAAAAGAGAGGGCTGATAAAACAAGGAGATACTCTTATAGAGGCTACCAGTGGTAATACGGGGATTGCCTTGGCAATGGTCTCTGCCATGATGGGTTTTAACATGACCCTAATCATGCCATCTAACTCCACCCAAGAGCGTAAAGATGCCATGCGTGCCTATGGAGCGACACTCATCGAGGTGGATAGCATGGAGGCGGCACGTGACTTGGCACTTGCCATGCAAGCAAGAGGTGAGGGCGTGGTACTTGACCAGTTTAATAATGATGATAATTGGCAGGCTCATTATCTGACCACCGCCCCAGAGATTTGGAGACAGACAGGCGGACGCATTACTCACTTTGTCAGTAGCATGGGCACGACTGGTACCATCATGGGTGTGTCTCGCTATCTAAAAGAGAAAAACCCTGACATTCAAATCATTGGACTGCAACCATCAGACGGTTCAAACATCGCAGGCATTCGTCGTTGGGAGGCGCAATACCTGCCTAAAATCTTTGATAGAAAATGGGTGGATGTGGTGATGGACATTGAGCAGACAGACGCTGAGAATTATATGCGTCAGCTTGCCAGAGATGAGGGGATATTCTGCGGTGTATCAAGCGGTGGAGCAGGTTTTGCCTCTCATGAGATAGCTCGGAAAATCAAAGCAGATGACCCTAAGGCGATGATTGTCTTTATCGTCTGTGACAGAGGTGATCGATATTTATCGACAGGATTGTTTGGCGTATAAAGTTTGGTAATGATGCTTGTATCACGTCAGTCACCACCCTAACCATCACTTCTATATTAAAAAGGACATCCCATGACTGCACCGATTTTGGTATTTGATATTGAGACCATTCCTGACCTTACAACAGGGCGGCTGTTATACCCTGAGATTGCCAATCTTAGTGATGACGATGCTCAGACCGCCTTATGTGCCATCCGCGAAGCTGAGGCGGGCAACGCCTTTATGCGTCTGCCCCTGCATAAGATTGCCTGTTTGTCCTTTTTGTGGGTTAGCGAAGACAAATTTAGCCTAAAATCATTGAGTCTACATCAATTTTGTGAATCGGATATTCTCACCACATTTTTTCGTGCTTTTGCCAAAAAGCCTGCTCCCACACTGGTATCATGGAATGGATCAGGATTTGATTTACCTGTGATATTGTATCGCTCACTCCATCATAAGCTGACCGCTCCCACCTTATTTAATGGTCAGACTCCAAATTATTTGTATAAATACGGCGATGCTCACGTTGATTTGATGGATAAGCTGTCGCTTGGTAATTATGGTCATAAACAAAAGCTCGATACTGTCGCCAGTTTGTGCGGTCTGGCAGGCAAGGGCGAGGTAGATGGGTCGCAGGTCGTGCCGATGGTTAGGGCAGGACAATGGGATGCGTTGACCACTTATTGTGAGTCAGATGTGTTAAATACATGGCTCATCTATCTTCGATGGCAGTTATTGACGGGCAAATTCTCGCCTGAGGTCGTGACAGGCTATGAGAAGCTAACCTATGATGCACTAAGCAAAATTAAAGATGGTGAAGCGATACGCCATACTGATTTCTTATCAGCATGGCATCGACAATAGACGACAAAACCATCAGTGATGGTTGTGGTGGTCTGATGATGAGTGCTGGTGAGTGTTGCTTGAGATTTGATGGGTGTTTGTATTGTCCTTGGTTGGTGCATGGGTGTTGGTAGAAGCATGACTTGATATTTGCTCATGAGCACCATCATGAGAATGATGCATCAAACGCATAGCAGTCGGCGAGAATGCAATGAAAAGCCCTGACAGAAGCATGATACCGCCACTAAATTTGCGTAGATTGAGAGCTTTTATTTTTTGTTGTAGCCAAGATAGGGTGACGCCGGTCATCAAGAGCATGGGCATCGTACCCAGTCCAAAGGCGAGCATGAACAGCACGCCCATCATGGGTTGTTGTCCTGTAGCAGCAACACTCATCGCCATAACTAAAGCCCCATACACCAAGCCGCAAGGTAGCAGTCCCCACAGCAGACCAGCAGCCAACGCTTTGGATGGGCTATCCATCGGCAGTACTTTTTGTCGGATGGGAGCGAGGCGATTCCACAGTCCTAAGCCTACTTTTTCTAGGCGATTTAAAAACGGCACACCAAGCATCAACAGTGCAGCAAACACAATCGCCAAACCCAGCACAATGCGTGGCAGGGCATTGCCCGTCATAAAGGGAGCAAGTACCGTCTCCCCAACTATGGCAGCAAACATGCCAAGACCCATATAACTTAGGATTCGCCCTAAGTGGTAGGTAAAGATGAGTAGTCTGCGTTTTTGG
>JBHCHC010000017.1:0-10103 GCA_041802645.1 Moraxella sp.
GCCCCAAACATGATGGGTAGAATGAATCCCCCTAAACCCCCTGCCAAACCGACCACGCCAGAGACTGCCCCCATGTTGGTCTTGTATTCATCTGATAAGTATTTAAAAACAGATGCTTTTCCGATGGCAAAGGCGATGCCGAGTAAGAAAATCAAGATGGTAAAGATGGTAGAGTTTAGCCCAATATGAAAGGCTTTCTCACCCTCTACCGTCTGTATCACCAAGCTGGTTTGTGGATAAGACAGTACAAATAAAAACAAGAATGATGCCCACAGTACCCACCATGTGACGGTATGAGCCGAATATTTGTCAGATAGCCAACCGCCTAAGGCACGAAGGACACCTCCGGGTAGGCTAAAACATGCCGCCAAAAATGCTGCTGTCTGCAAGCTAAACCCATACTCATTGACATAATATTTGGTCATCCATAAAGCAAGTGCGACATAACCACCAAATACGATAGAGTAATATTGGCTATAACGCCATACAGCTGGGTCTTTTAAAACAGCCAACTGACTGGCAAAACTGACATTGCTTGCTGAGCGATGCTCTTTATTATCAAAAGACATGAACCAAAAACCGATGGCGGTGATGAGCATGATGCCTGCATATACTTTTGGTAAAAACTGCCAACCACCATAAGCGATGATGGCAGGTCCAATCATCTTGGTTAATGCCGAACCTGCATTGCCCGCTCCAAACACTCCCATGGCAAAACCTTGACGCTCAGCGGAGAACCATTTAGCCACATAAGCGATGCCCACCGAGAACGAGCCGCCCGCCAAACCTGCAAATAGCCCAAGCACTAAAAACTGCCAATACGCATTGGCATAACTCATTAAGAAAATAGGTATCACACACGCCATCATAAGAGCAAAAAAGACGATGCGTCCACCGTACTTGTCCGTCATCATGCCTAAGGGCAGACGCACGAGTGAGCCTGTTAGGACAGGTGTCGCTGCCAATAACCCAAACTGAGTTTCAGACAGGTTTAATGCTTTTTGAATGGGAATGCCAAGCACAGCAAACATCATCCAAATCATGAAACAGACGGTAAAGGCAATGGTTGATGAGGTTAAGACGAGCAGTTGTTTTGATTTTTCGGTTGCCACAAACTCCCCCTTATGTAGTAAAATCTATCGTCAAAAACTCTAAATGTGAGTCGTTATAAATAACGCCGCAGTTATCATAGTGAAATTTTGTTAATTAATCCTTGATTAAAATCAAGTTTTTATGCACAAAATTTTTATATAATAGCCCGACTACTTCTTTGGTGGTATGGCATAATTTGAAGTTATCACTTATAAAGTGTCATTTTTTCAAATACTTATGAGAAATTGCCTGTTTATTTTTGTATCATTTATACATCATTTTTTGCCATCAACTTTTTGGGAGTACTGCCTTGTCTTTGTTTAAAAAATTGATCGATTGGATAAGTCCTGCCACGGTAGGACATTCCATGACAAGGCGAGCAGGGTTGGCAGTGATTTCTATTTTCTTGATTATTCTAGCGACATCATTGTACAGCTTTTGCATCGCCAATCGTGCTGAGAAAGATGCTCAAGCCATCAATAATGCAGGCTCTGTTCGCATGGCAACCTATCGCATCAATCATCAATTGGCTTTGTCAGATTATCCAAACCGCCCTCATGTGCCAGATAGCAAGTTGGTCGATGACATGAATACCCGCCTTGATAAACTGAGCGACTATCAAGATGAAAGTGGCAATAAAAATGCTGACATTGATAGAATGTTAGATAAAGTTCGGCAAGATTGGCAATACACTCTATTACCAAACTTACAGCAACATGACAGCGAGGATTTTTATCGGCATTCTTTGGTATTTTTAGAGGATGTTAATCATTTGGTTGATGTCATCAGCAATAGAAGCGAGGCACGGCAAAAGCATCTACAACACACCCAAATCATCTCACTGATATTCATCACACTCATCATGCTCATTGGGATGTGGGAGTTACATCGCAACGCTTTAATCCCACTCAAAAACTTAACAGCGACCGCACGCCACTTTCGTCAAGGCAAATCTTTGGACATGCAAGTAGGCAAGATGGACATCAAAGGTTATCAAGAATTAAACGAACTCTCTGATGCTTTTTTTGCCATGCTCACACTCATAAAAAACCATCAAGCCGAGCTTGAAGCAGAAGTCAAGCAAAAAACTCGCCACCTAACCCAAAGCAATAAAGCCTTGTACAGCTTGTATCATTTTGCTGAAAAAATAGCCACCACTCAGCACTTAAATATCGAAGAGCTGCATGAACTCATTAAGGACTTCACACACCTACTTCCCAATACTGAAATTTCTTTGTGCATTCATGGACAGAACTTTGAAAACAATGTCATCATGAGCCTGTCTGAACGCAAGCATCATGACTTTTGTACGCCTGATGACTGTGAGTATTGTGATTTGAAAAATGACACTCACACAAGAATCATTCCCATCAGAAGCACAGACACCAGCTGGGGCGAGCTTTTGGTGCGAGGTCCTACCAATACTTCAGCAAAAAATCGCATTTCGCTTTTGAACATCAGCGAGGATAATGGACTTTCTGAACAAGAGCTTCTCGGTGCATTGACCCAGTTAATCGCCCTAACCTTCATGTCAAACCAACGCCAAAAACAGGCTGAAGAGCTGCTTTTGTCCGAAGAGCGTAACACCTTTGCTCGTGAATTGCATGACTCTATCGCTCAGACACTCTCTTATCTAAAAATTCAATCTGCGATGTTAAAAACTCTAGGAGAGCAAGAAAAAAGCCTACTCCAAGATGAGCCTTATCTAAAAAACAAAGACACGCTGCAAAAAATTCATCAAAAACAAGACAAAATTCGAAATGAACTCAATGAAGGTACGAGCCACGCTTATTCTCAGCTTAGAGACCTGCTCAATACTTTCCGTCTAAAAGTAGATGGTGGCGACTTTAATAATGCCCTAAAACTGACCGTGGCAGAGTTTGAATCCAAAGGCTGTTTTAACATCAACTTTGACAACCAAGTATTAACACTAAATCTATCAGCCTCTGAACAGGTGGATTTATTACAAATCACACGAGAAGCTCTCTCTAATGTTCATAAACACGCCCATGCTAAAAATGTAAACATCACCCTCTATCAAGACAGTGTCAGTTATGAAGTTATCCTTCGTATCAGTGATGATGGCATTGGCATTCGCCAAAGTGATAAAGACAAACCTGAACATTATGGACTTAGCACCATGAGTGAGCGAGCCTTAAGTCTTGGAGGGGTCATCAGTACTGAACCAATCCGTCCTACAGGTACAGAAGTATGCGTGCGTTTTTTCCCTGAATTTTTCTTAAAAAATTTAAAAGAACCACGCCCCAAGCCCAAACTTCAAGAATGGAGCGATGAGAAAGTAAAAGCTGTCACTACCGAACTTGTTCAAGAGCTTGACGAAGAGTTTGGTCAAACACTCACATCTATCAGTAAATAAACCCAGAACATAAGATGCTCTCTATTTACCTAACAACCATCAGTATGAAGGAATGTTCATGAATCAAAAAATCTATACTGCCAACAGCCCCGCTCGTTTACTGCTTGTTGATGACCATCCCATGTTAAGGCGAGGTTTAGCAGATTTGTTGTCGCTTGAAATGAATATTGAAGTGGCAGGCGAGGCGAATCATGGCATTGAAGCTCTGTCTTTTTTACAAAACAACAAAGTGGATCTGGTGGTTCTTGATCATAATATGCCCATCATGAATGGCATTGAGACCTTAAAAGCCATTCGTGAACATCATGTTGAAGGAAAAATACTGCTATTTACCGTCTCTGATAACATCAAGGACGTGCAAGATGCCCTAGCGTTGGGTGTGGATGGTTATTTGTTAAAGGACATGGAGCCAAATGACATCATCGCCAACATTCACCGTATTTTGCGTGGCGAATTGGTCATCAGCCCCTCGCTTGCCCCGATTTTGGCACAGGCGATGCGAAAACCTGCTCAGCCTGAGAGTCATCTTGATTTGACCGACCGTGAATTACAAGTGCTCTGTATGATACGAGATGGCATGAGTAATAAGATGATTGGTAACAAGCTTGGTATTGCCGAGTCCACCGTCAAAGTTCATGTTAAACATATTTTGGCAAAGATTGGGCTACGTACCCGTGTTGAGGCGGCGGTATGGGCGGTTGGCAACTTGGATTAACTTAACTTAGGCTAACTAAGATAAGGGCTCATCATTGAGATTAAGGTATGTTAATATGTCACACACCTTAAAAAAATGTCCGATATTAAATGATGAGTATGGTTTTTATAAAAACATAACTTCCGACCTTTATTGCTCATAAACTTGTCAATATGGTCATATTATCCATACCTATCACTCAAAAAGACAGACGATGTATCTCAATTTTCACTCAAATTAAAACATCAAAACGCCTCCGTTTTGGTGAGATTCACCAGTCAGCTAAGTGATTTGAATGATTGACACATGGTTTGCTGACTACTGTCATGTCTCATCACTCGCTGACTAACGCCAACAGCCCCTCGGCATCCATAAGGCAATATCGTGATTGATGCTTGGTGATAAGTCCATTGTCAATGAGTTCTTTTAGGGTACGAGAGAGTGTCTCAGGTCTTAGACCGATTTGCCCTGCCAGCTGTTTTTGGCTCAATGGCAATTCAAATGGCTCACCCACAGGATAATGCGTAAGCAAATAATAGCCGAGCTTTGATTTTGCTTGGACAAAGCCAAGCAGGTCACTGCTGATGAGATGATAGTACATACGTTTGCTGATGGTATCACAAAACCACATGATGAGATTGCCAAGCTCAAAGGTTTGAATACTCTCAAAATACACTTGCACAGGAAGCGTGGCAACCACCGAGGATTGTTTGGCAGTGGCGGTTAGCTGGTGAATGCCACGCTCCTTGATGAGTAATTTAGAGTGCAAGTTGGCGATGTGGGTTTTATTGGTAATCCCCACCTGTTTTGGCTTGTCACTCTTACAGACTTGATATAAGTTCATGTCCATTCCCTGATGAGTCTGTATGCCAAGATTAAGATGGTCATCACGCTCCAAGCCCCAAAGCACACTCTCATTGATGAGACCCATGTTATGATAGTTGGCAATCAAGAGTGCCTGCCCATTAGGGAGTTCACGATGGCATGTCACCTGACCTTCAAGTAAAAAATAAAGATTTTCCACCACACTGTGCTGAATGAAAATTAACTCACCTTTGGTGTATTCATGAATTAAGACGTGGTCAAGTAGATGATGCCTAACCTTCTGACCTTCATGGGAGTTTGGCAATAAGGCGAACAAAGGATGTTCTTGCAGTGCTTGAAGATGGGATAATTTATTCTTTTCAGTGGTTTTCATAATAAACCAATAAGTATAAACGGATGTCATCATCATACGCCTGTTTGTTAAGACTCCCCATTCTCCAAAAGCACAGATGCCATCGCCTATCTACCTCTTTTGGCTAGTTTTTATGGCATAAGCTTGACGATTATTGGTATGTAAAAGTTTGACCGATGTGTTATTTTAAAACATCCATTATTCATGCTATTTGGGAAGTGCCATGCTATCTGATTTACTAAATTCCAATCGTTTTTGGGCGGAGTCTCTTACCGCTCGCAATCCTGATTATTTTCCCAGTCTTGCTCGTCAGCAATCACCCAATTATTTTTGGATTGGTTGTTCAGACAGTCGCGTTCCTGCCAATGAGGTTGTCGGACTGATGCCGGGCGAGCTGTTCGTGCATCGCAATGTTGCCAATATGGTGGTTGCTACTGACATGAACCTTCTATCTGCCTTGCAATATGCGGTGGATATGCTCAAAGTAAAGCACATCATCGTCTGTGGTCACTATGGTTGTGGCGGGGTTCGTGCTGCATTGTCACATCAAGAATTTGGACTCATTGATAATTGGCTGAGGTCGCTCAAAGGCATTCACTATCAGCATCTGGATAAATTTAACAATCTTACGCTTGATGAGCAAACAGATTTGCTTTGCGAGCTTAATGTCAAGCGTCAAGTAACCAATGTTTGTCATACCACCATCGTTCAGAACGCATGGCACAGAGGCGATAAATTATCTGTGCATGGCTGGATTTACAATCTTAAAAATGGACTCATCAACGACTTAAAGGTTAGTGTTAACAACCTAACACAGCTAAAAGAAGCTTTTGTATATGAAGTTTAATGCTCAGACAAATACCTGTTTTGGGTAGTTTTAAGCCTACTAAAAAGAAAACCATCAGAGCGGTCGAATCTTTTTAAAATAATCTACCCAAGCTCTGTATTTTGCATTATAATAAATAAAGTTTATCAATCACTTATTAGCACGCACTCATGAGAAAATCTTTATTTACTTTAGCGATAAGCCCCCTGCTGATTTTGTCTGCTCACGCAAATGAATCCATAATTGAGCAAGCCGACAAAAACAGTGGCTATCTTGATGGTTTCACCATTGGAGCACTTGCCAGTTTTGGTTCAGATGCCTATGCCACCGATGATAAAGTTGGTGTATTGCCATTTGTCAGATATGACAGCGATTATTTTTATGTGGAAGGTACTGAGGCAGGTTTTTATGCTTACAAAGATGACAAAAACTGGTTTCGCACAGGGGTTGGTTACGAGAGTCGCCATTTTGAACCAGATGATGCAAATACCTATACCCTAAAAGCCCTTGATGAGCGTAAGTCCAGTGCCAATATGTTGCTAAGCTATATGCGTATCACGCCCATTGGTGGTTTTGAGATTAAGGCAGGAACAGACATGATGGATAGGAGTGGAGGGCAAACCGCTTCCTTAGCTCATCGCAGTCGGTTTACATTCGTTGATGACAAACTGACCATTTATCCCAAATTTGGTGTAAATTGGTACAGCCAAGATTATAATCAATATTACTTTGGCGTCTCTCAGACTGAAAGTGTCAGGACAGGCGTCTCTGCCTATGAAGCCAAATCAAGCTACTCCCCTTTTATCTCCATCAGCGGTCAATACCAATTTAGTGACCGCATTGGTGCTTTTGCTCATGCCAGAACACAATGGCTTTCTTCCACTCAAAAAGACAGTCCACTTACAGATGATGACATGGACATCGGTGTAAATGCAGGTTTGACTTATACATTTTGACTCATGGCGATGGATTGCTTTTTTCATGAGGCATAGACTTTAGCCCAATAAGCATTACCATTTTGATGATGTTTAACCAATAAAAATAAAAAAGCAAACATGGGTCTGCTTTTTTATTGGTTGGTATTTTGGCTTAATCTTCAGCGGTCTGAAGCTGTATATAGTTATGAATGCCTATATCAGCAATCTTCTCTTGCTGTGTTTCTAGCCAATCTTCATATTCTTCATTACCCTTTTTGAGTTTAATGAGTATTTCGCGTGAAACAAAATCGCGTTTATCAGTACATACGCCAATCGCTTCCACCAGCACCTCATGTTTGCGTTTTTCAAGACGCAAATCACAAGCCAAAATTTCCTCTACAGTCTCGCCAATCAAGAGCTTGCCCAACTCTTGCAGATTTGGTAAACCCTCCAAGAGTAAAATACGCTCAATCAATTCATCTGACCACTTCATTTCACGAATGGACTGATTAAAAAATGATTCGTTTAATGCCTCTACGCCCCAATTTTTCACAATACGTGCATGTAAAAAATACTGATTGATGGCAATGAGAGATTGACCCAAAACCAAATTTAACTGACGAATAACGTCTTTATCACCTTTCATACTTTTTACCTTCTTATTTAGATTACACAAATCACGGTGCTCATGGATAATCTTGGCTTTATGTAGTCATTACTTGAAATACCCATACACATCATATCTCATGTTAATCTTGCCATGATTGATTTTACAGTAATTTAAATATCAAATCTTTGATGGCATGGCTTTAATCATTAATGCCCTGCATTGCTTAGGGTTGGTTCAGCAGTTTGACTTTGTAGGTAGTTTTGCAGCCCCATTAAGTCAATCAAACAAAGCTGTTTTTCTAGCCAATGAGCATGGTCTTGCTCGGTATCTTCTAGCTGACGTACCAGTATATCACGAGTCACATAATCACGTTCAGCTTCACAAAGAGTGATGCCTTCTTTTAGATGTTCTTGCACACTGTATTCAAGTTCAAGGTCAGCTTTTAGCATGGCAGGTACGTCTGCACCGATATTAATCTGCCCAACTTGCATATTTGGTGTGCCTCCTAGCATCAGGATGCGATTGATGATGAGACGAGCATGCAAAGTCTCGTCCTCCATTTCATGGTAAATGCGATCGTGTAGTTTGCCCAACTCCCATTCAGCATACATTTGTGAATGAATGAAATATTGGTCACGTGCGGCAAGCTCGCCTGACAATAAGAAATTTAGGTATTCAATGACTTTTTGAGACGCTTTCATGACAACCTCTATGTTTGTTAAAAATATTAAGCTAAGAATTCATTAAGAATGATGGGGTCTATCATAACATAAAGAGCATGATTGACAACTGTTAAAATGTATGACTACTGAACTGCGAACGACTCACGCTATAAGAATGGATATTATCATAAAAAAAATTTTCACCTAAGAATGTTTCTTAGGTGAATTGGAGGAAAGTTTGTTAAATTTTTTATAATGATATGATTTTATTGTAATTTTTATTTGTATTAATAACCAGTTTTAGAATGTCAATAATTTTTATCCCATAAAAATTATTGATTGGTTTCATAAAGGCGGTATTGACCATAAATTAAACATTCGAATTTAACTAAAATCATCTAATAAAATAAACGATAAGAAATATTATAGAAATAATTTTACCATATATTTACAATAATCAAACTGCCATGGCATCCACAGCTACATATTTAGCTTGATGTTCATCTATCAAATCTTGCACCATCGGCACACAACATCCGCAGCAGGTTCCTACCAATAATTCACGTTGAAGCGACTCTATGCTATCCACGCCTTGTAGCATAGCAGTCTTGATTTGAGAGTCTTTGATATCATGACAAATACAAACATACATGGCAGTATCCTAAGTAAATATTTTTGATATAGATTACTTGTAGAATGCAAATAAAAATGGTTATTTTTATTGCTTGATGTCAATATATTAGCAAGAACCATTATTGTTTGCAAGCATTTATTAATATTTTTCGAAAAAAAAAATAAGCGATAAATCACTGTTTTGCAATCATAGCATTTACCGTCATAACAACCACAAAAAGCCCTTCAAAGTAGTCTTTGAAGGGCTTTTTGTGGCTAAAAATCACCAATCATCACTCATCAACAAAAGACAGACAATGTTTGTATTGTTCGTTTCGCCCTTGGACCACATCAAAATATAAGCTTTGTAATTTTTCAGTCAGCTCTCCCCGTCCACCGTTACCGATTGCTCGGTCATCATATTCACGAATCGGTGTGACTTCAGCTGCAGTACCAGTCATGAAAATTTCATCAGCAAGATAAAACTCATCACGTGTGATGCGACGCTCCACCACCTTGATGCCCAAATCATGAGCAAACTCAATGATGGTGCGACGTGTAATGCCATCCAAGGCACCACCTGCCAAGTCTGGAGTGTGTAGCTCACCATTTTTTACCAAAAATAAGTTTTCTCCTGAGCCTTGACAAACATAGCCTTGAGGGTCCATCAAAATAGCCTCATCATAGCCTGCTTTGGTCGCTTCTTGGTTTGCCAAAATGGAAACAGGATAATTGGCGGCGGCTTTCGCCTTACACATGGTTACATTGGGATGATGATGAGTGTAGCTTGAGGTCTTGGCACGAATGCCATTTTTGATGCCATCCTCACCCAGATATGCACCCCAATGCCATGCAGCAACAGCGGTGTGAATGGTGTTATCCTTGGCGGCAATGCCTAACTTTTCAGAGCCGACCCAAATTAATGGACGAATGTAAGCACTTGCCAGTCCATTTTCACGTACCACGTCTTTTTGTGCTTTGACAAGAGTGGCGTGATCATAACGTACGTTTAACTGAAAAATCTTAGCAGAATTTAGCAGACGTTCAGTATGTTCATCCAAGCGAAAAATCGCAGTACGTCCATCGGGAGTCTGATAAGCTCGCACACCCTCAAATACCGCCAAACCATAATGCAA
>JBHCHC010000018.1:0-13863 GCA_041802645.1 Moraxella sp.
ACGTTGCCATTTGGTCTCTCCACTACTGATGAACTGGTCAATCACAACCTGAGCACCATTAGCAAAGTCACCAAACTGAGCCTCCCAAACAATGAGAGCATTTGGTACAGTGGTGGCATAACCATATTCAAACGCAAGCACCGCCTCCTCTGACAAAAGTGAGTTATAGGTGGCAAAGCGTGCCTGACCTTTACTCACGTGTTGCAAAGGAATGTACATGCTGCCATCTTTTTGGTTATACAGCTCAGAATGACGATGTGAGAATGTGCCACGCCCCACGTCTTCGCCTGTAATACGCACCAGCGAGCCTTCATCCACCAAAGAGGCATATGCCAAAGTCTCGGCAGCTCCCCAATTCAAAGGCTCTTTACCTGTTTGCATGGCAAGACGCTGCTCTATAACCTTAGCCACTTGACGCTGAACTTCAAAGCCCTCGGGCAACTTTGCCATCGCTTCGCCATAGGCTTTGAGTTTGTTGATATCAACACCTGTCTCCCAGTCATCTTCCAACTCATGACCCAAATAAGGCTTCCAATCAACAAACAGGTCAGTATCTGGCTCTTTGGCAAGACCTAGAGCCACATCATCACCATTATCTAAGGCAATACGATAAGCATCATCAATACTGGCACTCTGTTCACTGGTTATAACGCCTTCATCAATCAGCTTTTGAGCGTATTGGGTGCGAGTGGTGGGCAATTTTTTGATGACTTGATACATCAGTGGCTGAGTAGCAGACGGCTCGTCTGACTCGTTATGTCCATTACGACGATAGCAGACAATATCCAGTACCACATCGCGACCAAACTCTTTACGATAATCCAGCACAAGCTGAGATGCGAAAACCACCGCTTCTGGATCGTCGCCATTGACGTGCAAGATAGGTGCATGTACCATCTTAGCCACATCTGTACAGTATTCAGTAGAACGTGCATCCTCTGGACGGCTTGTGGTAAAGCCTACTTGGTTGTTGATGACAATGTGCACCGTCCCACCTGTTTTATAGGCTCGGGTTTGTGACATTTGGAAAGTTTCTTGGTTCACGCCTTGACCAGCAAAAGCAGCATCGCCATGCACCACAATCGGTAGGACGGTACTGTTGTCGATGTCATAGCCATACTCTTCGGAGCGGCGAGCTTGACGGGCACGCACTGAACCTAGCATAACTGGCGAGACAATTTCTAAATGTGATGGGTTATAGGCTAGGGCAAGATGCAACTCGCCGCCTTTGGTGATGACATTGGAGCTAAATCCGTTATGGTATTTGACATCTCCTGAACCTGAGGTTGGTTGAATCTTACCATCAAATTCATCAAACAGCACCGATGGGTTTTTACCCATAATGTTCACCAGTAAATTCAAACGCCCACGGTGTGCCATGCCGATGACCACTTCTTTAGCACCATAAGTCCCCACACGCTGAATCATCTCATGCACTGATGGAATGAAGCTCTCCCCGCCCTCAAGACCAAAACGCTTCACACCTGTGTATTTACGTGCTAAGTATTTTTCAAGCCCTTCAGCAGCAGTCAAACGGTCAAGAATTTCTAGTTTTTTATCTTTACTAAACTCAATAAACCCTTGATTGGATTCAATATAGGTCTCAATCCACTTCTTCTCCGTGGCAGTAAATACATGCATGTATTCATAACCGATACTGCCACAGTAAATCCGCTCACACACCTCAATAATCTCACGCAAAGTTGCTTCGGATTTACCAATATTCATAAGTTTGGTAGGAAATACCGTATCAAGATCTGCCTCAGACAAGCCGTGATATTGCAGGGTCAAATCTTCAATCTCGTCTCGCTTTTGCAGTCCTAGAGGGTCAAGTTTTGCCTTGCGATGTCCACGACGGCGATAGGCACTGATGAGCTGTTGTACCGCCATCTGTCTGGGGTCACATTCGCCTGTCCCAATCGTCTGCACTACCGTGCGAACGCCTTTTTGGTTGCGGGCAAGTAGCAAGAACTGCTCTCTGATGGCACCATGTGGTGCATCATTTTCTTGCTCATAATCAGCAAAATATTTTTGCCAATCCTCGCTTACGCTATTTTTGTCCGCCAAATAATCCTCGTACAACGCTTCAATATACGCCGCACCGTCTGCTGTCAATTCGGTACTCTGATAAGCCACCGTGTCTTTGCTACTTTTTGTCATATGATTCGCCATGTTAAGGAAAACTTTGTTTGATGTAACTGGGCTTAACAAGTGGTTTTGGCAAAAACACTATTAAAACTCATCCAAAACCCATTTTGACACATCAAAATCCGTTCACAAAACCGCCCAAAACCACATGGAGCGGCTTCATCAATAAATACCGTATAGTTTACGCCATTTAACAAAATATAACAAGTTGCAATGGTTTTAAAAATGTGAACAGACCTTAATTTTTACTAAAAATTGCCCTTATTTTAATAAATCATCAAAGAAACTGGTTTTGGTTTTATTTTTTAAAACATGCTTTGTGAAAAATCAAATTGGTCGGTAGCAGTACTTAGTAAACCACGGCTTAGGCGAACACTCTGGCATCTGCATATTTTTAGAGTGGTGCTTGATCTTTACTCTAAACCTTGCTAAGCAATGACCAATTAAACTGTTATGTCCCGCCATGATAAAAATTGGGTTTTGCTTTATCGGCACTACTGACTTGACATAAATTCTAGCAATCACCGCAAAAAACTTTGTGTTACTGGACTAGGTTTTATACCCTAGAAATTTTACTGCCTCATCTGCCTCAAACAAAACTTGAGCTTTCAAGATACCTCTGGTGGTCATTAACCTCATGAGGCTTTTTGGTGCTTTTGGATGTGATATCAAAGTGGTGATTGCAGTCTTTTCATGTATGACGCTGTTTAACAAAAGAAAGATAAGCCTAACAATTGGCAGAGTGGCATTTGGCAGGCCCATAGGATTTAGGCGTATTATGAAATAGGGAAATTTGTTTCAGCACCCCAAATATATTCTTTGGTATCATCAAAAATTTCGATAAATGAATAATAATTAATAAATAAAATCAGTTTATTACATTCAAAACCTCTTTGTTATTTTTATAAATCTTATCATATTCAAAGAAGACGAGATTTGGCATAAAACCACAACATGAGACACTCCATCAAAACGATGGACTTGCCTAAATAATTCACACATTCTTAATAAGGCTTGACAAAATATCATCGCTCTTCAATGACAGTCATTATGAATTTAAATTACCAAAGCATCTGATGGTCTTTCTGCCCACACAAGTCTATTCCAACCTACTGGCAAATATATGCAGCCCACAAAGTAATGATGATAAGAAGCATAGCCACAATATTAGGTCTTAGCACGAAACTCATTTTCTAGGTCAATGACAATGGTTGCATTCATGTGTATTTAACATTCTTCAGCCATGAAAAACTCCAATCAATGCCATTGGTGTCAATTTTGGTATTTACCCATCTAAAAACCATCAATATACATGAACAAAATAAAACAAGCCATTATAAAACAGCCATACATTTTTTGTAGGAGGTTATTAGTATGGTTGGTTAATCACTTTATGATGCAGAATTCACAAAAACACCGCCCATCTCTGAGCGGTGTTTTTATTGATTGTCCAATCTAAAGATTATTTATCATCTTTGACTTCGGTAAACTCTGCGTCCACCACGCCATCATCTTTGGCTTGGCTTGCATTGGCTTGGCTTGCGTCCGCACCTGCACCTGCTTGCTCTTGGCTATAAATCTTTGTACCAATTGGCAAGAAGGCATTATCCAAGGCTTCTAGCTTAGACTTGATGGCTTCAACGTCATCTTCTTTGGTGGCAAGCTCTAGCTCGCTGATGGCTGTTTCTACCGCTTTTTTCTCATCTTCGGTCGCTTTATCGCTGTTTTCTTTTAGGGCTTTTTGTACCGCTGCGATACGTCCGTCAGCTTCGTTACGAGCATTCGCTAAGTCGGCGAATTTCTTGTCCGCTTCGGCGTTGGCTTCGGCATCACGCACCATTTGCTCGATTTCCGCCTCTGATAGACCGCTGTCCGCTTTGATTTGGATGGATTGAGATTTACCTGTACCTTTGTCTTTGGCACTGATGTTCATGATACCGTCAGCGTTGATATCAAAGGTTACTTCAATTTGTGGTACGCCACGGGGCGCAGGTGGAATGTCAGTCAAGTCAAAGTTGCCCAAAAGTTTGTTTTGGTTGGCGATTTTACGCTCCCCTTGATACACCTGGATAGATACCGCAGGTTGGTTGTCGGCAGCGGTTGAGAACACTTGTGATTTTTTGGTAGGAATCATGGTGTTCTTTTCAATGATGGCAGTCATCACGCCACCCATAGTTTCAATACCCAAGGTCAATGGGGTTACGTCAAGCAACAACACGTCTTTTTTGTCGCCAGAGAGTACCGCACCTTGAATCGCTGCACCAATAGCAACCGCTTCATCAGGGTTTACGTCTTTACGAGGCTCTTTGCCAAAAAACTCTTGTACCTTTTGTTGCACCAAAGGCATACGGGTTTGACCGCCCACCAAAATCACATCATCGATGTCGCTGGCTGAAAGTCCGGCATCTTCTAACGCAATCTTACAAGGGGCAATCGTGCGAGCTACAAGCTCTTCGGTCAAGGCTTCTAGCTTGGCACGGCTGATGGTTACTACCAAGTGCTTAGGACCTGTGGCATCTGCGGTGATGTAGGGCAAGTTTACCTCAGTAGAGGTAGCACTTGACAGCTCAATCTTAGCCTTCTCAGCAGCTTCTTTTAGGCGTTGCATGGCAAGCGGGTCACCTTTTAGGTTCACGTCTTGCTCTTTTTTGAACTCGTCCACTAGGTAATCAATCAAGGCAATATCAAAGTCTTCACCGCCTAAGAAAGTATCGCCGTTGGTCGATAGCACCTCGAACTGCTGCTCGCCGTCCACATCAGCAATCTCAATGATAGACACATCAAAGGTGCCACCACCCAAGTCATACACAGCAATCGTGCGATCGCCTTCTTTTTTGTCCATACCAAAGGCAAGGGCAGCAGCGGTTGGCTCGTTGATGATACGCTTAACATCAAGACCTGCGATACGACCTGCATCTTTGGTGGCTTGACGCTGAGCGTCATTAAAATAAGCAGGCACGGTCACGACCGCCTCAGTCACAGGCTCGCCAAGATAGTCCTCGGCGGTTTTTTTCATTTTTTTCAAAACTTCCGCTGAGATTTGTGGAGGTGCTTGTTTTTTACCATTAACCTCTACCCACGCATCGCCATTGTCAGCTTTGACGATTTTGTAAGGCACAAGCCCGATGTCTTTTTGCACCGCTTGCTCATCATAACGGCGACCGATCAGACGCTTGACGGCAAATAGTGTGTTTTGTGGATTGGTCACTGCTTGGCGTTTGGCGGCTTGACCGACCAGCGTTTCGCCATCTTTGAACGCCACGATAGATGGTGTGGTGCGTGCACCTTCGGCATTTTCAATGACTTTGACATTGCCATTTTCTAGTACCGCCACACAAGAGTTGGTTGTACCTAAGTCAATACCAATAACTTTACCCATAATTTTTCTCCGATTTAGTTTGTTGATTTTTGGCAAACCACAAAAGTTTTGCCAATCTTACTGTGTTATATCTGTATCAAATTTTGATTTTCAAGAGAAATTTTTAAAATTTTTTAGGAAATTTTTAGATTTAACTGCTTGAAAAATAAAATAAAATCCCAAAGAAATTTTTAGATTAGCGATTTTAAACCATCTAAAAAATTACGCCCCCACCAGCACCATCGCAGGTCTTAGTGTACGCTCGTTTAGGGTATAGCCTTTTTGTAGTACTTGTCCTATCACATCTTTTTCGGCATCAGGGAAAATGCCCACTGCTTCATGCAAGTCAGGGTTGAAGGCTTCGCCAACTGCCCCTACCGCCAACACGCCGTTACGTTCTAGGACGGTGAGCAATGTTTTTTGAGTAAGTCTAAGCCCTTCTAATACCGTCTCTTCCGCCCCCGCTTTTTCACTGGCATCTATGCCACGCTCCAAGTTATCCACCACGTCTAGCAGTTCTTTGGCGAATTTTTGTAGGGCGTATTTTTTGGCTTTATCAGTTTCTTGCTCCATACGACGCTGGGCGTTATAACTCTCGGCATTGGCACGGGCAGCAGCTTCTTTGGCATCTTTGACCTCAGTCTCTAACTGCTCCACGGTAGCGATTAATTTGGCAAGTTCATCACCCTGCGTGCCTTGTTCACTGTCAGTACAGGCTTGTGCTTCTGGGGTTGGCTCTTGGGTTTGGTCTTGTTCGCTCATGAGATTCTCCAAGTATTGGGCGTACTAAACACTGCTTACACAGTATTAGAATGCCTTGTTTAGATGTTTGCGTGCAATTTATGAGAAAAAGCCAAATCTTATTTTATACATTCAAGCTCTTCTTACTTGCAGTTATCAGAGTCTTGACTTAAAGATTGGGTCGTTTTTCTTGTTTTTGCAAAAGCGATGAATACCACGCTTTTTTTTAAATTCCCCTAATTGATAAAGGTGATACTTTAAAATTTCAAGTCATGGATGCAAAATGACATTCAAATCAGCAAAACTTTGTTAAAATAAGCCTTATTTTAGTCATTTGGACATGCCATGACCATCAAAAAAACCCATCAAAAACCCAAAAAGCCGACCACTCCCCACTTTTATGGCATTCATGCTGTTAAGGCACTTTTAAAGACACGTCCTCTAGACGCCAAAGTGTTATTTGTCCAAAGTCATGAGCATCATCACAACACCAATCACGATGACATCATTGCTTTGGCAAGGTCTGTTGGTGTATCAGTACAAACCGCCCATAAGGACAGTTTGACTCAATTATGTGGCAGCACGCAGCATCAAGGCGTGGTACTGTCTGCACGCAATCGTAGCCTGCTTGATGAGCATGAATTAGATGAACTTATCCATGATGATTGTGTGCTGTTAGTGCTTGACCAAATTACCGACCCACATAATTTTGGGGCATGTTTGCGTACAGCATCTGCTCTTGGCGTGTCAGCAGTTATCATTCCTCGCCATCAAAGCGTGGGACTAACCCCGACAGTCGCCAAAGTATCTGTCGGAGCTGCTGAGAGCATACCTGTGGTGGCAGCAACCAACTTAGCACGGTGTTTGGAAAAACTAAAATCGGTAGGCGTGTTTGTGTTTGGCACGGCGTTAGACAATACCGCCAAGCCCTTGCAGGATTGTGATTTTCAAGGAAAAGTCGCCATCATTATGGGTTCAGAAGGAGATGGCATGAGACGTTTAACAGAAGAACTTTGCGACACACTGGTCTACATCCCCATGGCAGACAATGCAGACCGTCCACAGAGTCTCAATGTCAGCGTGGCGACAGGCATGGTACTGTGGGAGGTTTTTAGGCATCGCCCATAATCATTCACTGTCTATTGGAGTAAATAATGTCAAACACCATGAAGACTTACAATTATCGCACCACATCAGGCACAGGAGCAATCATCAGCTCTGTGGCGGTTATTCTGCTTTTATTAATTGATTTCATGTTTAGTAGCTATGTCAATTGGTATTTTCGTCAATACGCCAACATTGTTAATGACGACGATGACGTCGCACTCGCACAATGGGCCTTGCAAAGCGAGACCATTACAAAAGTCAGTGAATGGCTATATCATGGACTGATCGCCGTCTTTATCATCAGCATCATTTTTGTGGCAAAATGGGTGTATGACAGCCATTGTAATGCTCGTGCATTAGGCGTCCAGAATATTGCATATTCGCCCTTGATGTCCGTTGGCGTGTTTTTTATTCCGATTGCCAGTTTGTTCATGCCTTTTGTTGCCATGAGAGACATGGTCAATGGCAGTTGTAAAATAGCCAATAAACCGACTTTTCACGGGCTGATTGTGTTGTGGTGGGTATGTTTTATTAGTGGCTCGTTAATCTACCGTTTTTATCATCGCAAGCTTGACAACCTAGATAGCAAGCTTCCTGATGAACCAGACGTGACAAAGCTTATTGAATATTTTGAACAATTAGCCAATACCATAAGTATCTTACAGATAGGCTCACTACTGACACTGATTTCAGCGGTGGCGCTGATTATCATCATCAAAAGAACCAGTCATTTACACCATAACATGCATCAAAACAACGTGGTGAGGGCAGCAGGTTAATCAATCGCAACCCAAAGGTTGGTCAAACATCAATTTCACCCCAAATCATATTCATAGAAATTTGTGTTTGACCAACCTTCTTACCAAAAAGAGTTGTATTAAACTTAACAATATTGACAGCTTTGGCGTATTAAACACTTTTATCAACGAACAAAACTGACTGTTTTAATATCAATGCCATGACATGCCTACTCTTATCACCGCCAAAAAGTAACTGCCCATCAACCGCTGTTTTGTCTTTAATAAAGACACAACTCTCTAAATCAATGCAATGAGCCATTATTAGGCTTATTTATGATAAAAGAGTTTAAAGTCAACCAAGCTAATGGTCAATACTCTATTGACCGCCTCTACAAAAACATCATCCATCCAACTTACATGTTTGGTGAATTGACAAAAATCATCTTGATATTGATGGCATGAGACGACTTGCCAATCACATGATTCCTCTGCTTTTTTAATGAGTCAAAGTAAATAACCCCGCTTTAAAACAGGGTTATGCTTATGCCGTTACTCATTCCACCGCCCGAACACCAAACTGCCGTTGGTGCCGCCAAAACCGAAACTGTTAGAGATAGCATAATTTATCCCATTGACAACTCGTGCCTGATGAGGGATATAGTCCAAAGTACAAGCAGGGTCTGGGTTATCAAGATTGATGGTGGGGGGCAGAGTCTGGTTTTGTAGGGTCAGTACGGTAAAGATAGCCTCTACCGCTCCTGCCGCTCCAAGCAAGTGTCCTGTCATCGACTTGGTGGAGCTGACCAACACATTCTTGCCGAACAAACTTTCTATCGCCATGCTTTCTGCTACATCGCCTGCAGGAGTACTCGTACCATGAGCATTAATGTAACCAACATCGGCAGGGTTAATGCCGCCATCTGCCAAAGCGTTCATCATGGCACGCTTTGCACCATTGCCATCACTTGGTGGGGCGGTAATATGACTGGCGTCATCACTCATACCAAAACCCACCACTTCGGCAAGTATCATCGCTCCACGAGCCTTGGCATGAGCAAGACTCTCTAGTACCAACGCTCCTGCACCATCGCCCAGCACAAAACCGTCTCGGTCTTTGTCAAAAGGTCGACTGGCACGAGTTGGTTCATCATTACGAGTGGATAAGGCATGCATCGCTCCAAAGCCTGACATACCAAGTGGTGTTGATGCTTTTTCGCTGCCACCCACCAACACCGCATCAAGATCACCATAAGCGATAAGTCTCGCCCCAAGCCCGATGGCATGCGTAGAAGTCGTGCAGGCAGTTGCTGTAGCAAGATTCGCCCCACGTAGGTTGTGGCGTATGGCAATCAGTCCTGCTGGCATATTGACGATGGAACCTGGAATGATAAACGGCGAGACCTTTTTGACGCCCTGTGTTCTAATCACATCACGACTGTTTTCAATGGTCTGTATGCCACCGATGCCAGAACCCATCACCACCCCAAAACGCTCACTATTCACGTTGACGGGCAGACTGTCGCCTTTGACATCTGCAATCAAGCCAGCGTGAAATAAAGCTTGAGCAGAGGCGACTTGGGCGTAATGCATGAACTCATCAAAACGGCGGATTTCCTTAGGATTCAAAAATTCTTTAGCATCAAAACCCTTGATGAGCCCTGCAATAGATGAGCGAAAACCATCCATGTCCAAATCATCAAATGCTGGCAGAGTGGTAATGCCACTTACGCCTTTGGTCAAATTACCCCAAATCGTCTGTAGGTCATTACCAATCGGTGTGATTGCACCCATGCCCGTAATAACTATGCGTTCATGGTCATTGCGTTGATGGTGGGGAATTTTGGCAGGGCGTATTAATGAGGCAGCTTGATGATTCATTGGCTCTTCCTAAAATTTTGTTACAATTATCCTATTCTAGCACGTTTTCGTAGAATTTAAAGTTTACATATGTATATTTTTAAAAAAAATTTTTATTAAAGAATTAGGCTTGACCTTTCTCTGAGTTCTAGATGATGGGTGGTTAATTAAACCACCTGATGAAGTACGGTCAAATCACGAGACGGGGCGTATGGCAATGCCCTGCCGATGTAAATATGACTTTAATTCACCTACATCAATGATGCCCTTATGGAATACGCTGGCTGCTAATGCTCCATCAATGTCAAGTTTAAACACATCATAAAAATGACCCATCTCTCCTGCCCCACCCGAAGCAATGAGAGGTACTGTACAATGGTTTTTGACAAGAGCAAGTTGCGTCAAATCATAGCCTTGACGAACCCCATCTTGGTTCATCATGTTCAGCACAATCTCTCCTGCCCCTAATTCTTGTACACGCTCAGCCCATTCTACTACTTGCCATGTCGTCTGACGGGTACGACGCTCATCACCTGTGTACTGATTTACCCAGTAGCGACCCTCTTCATCTTTCCAGCTGTCAATGCCGACCACCACCGCTTGTACACCGAAGCGATTGGCAAGATGGCTGATGAAATCAGGGTTTTCAAGAGCAGGTGAGTTGATAGACACTTTATCCGCCCCATAGTTAAACAAGGTCTCTGCATCAGCCAATGTACGAATACCTCCTGCCACACAAAATGGAATATCAATGACCTGAGCCACTTGCTCCACCCACGATTTATCCACCGTACGACCATCTGATGATGCGGTGATGTCATAAAATACCAACTCATCCACGCCCACATCGGCATAGCGTTTGGCAAGTTCGACAATGCCTCCGACCACTTCATGTCCACGAAATTGTACACCTTTGACCACTTGCCCATCTTTGACATCAAGACAGGCGATAATACGTTTAGTTAGCATGACTTACTCTCAGATTAAATGGTTATAAAAATAATTCAGGCATAATCCCCATGCATCATATGATCATGATTGACAAAATCATGATGTTGTCTGATGGGTTTAAAAATGATTGCATTTGAGGTCTTATCATCACATTCTTGCTGATGTATGAATACAGATATAAACCTTTTTGAACATATTTTTTGAACATATTTTCTAAAGGCAGAGGCGACTTATTGTGAGATTCATGGCAGCCATGAATCTCACAGACCCAATCATCCTACCATAATACTCGCAATCCTTCTAAAGGTTGTCGTCTATAAAGCAAAGCAATCATTAAAATAAGACCATCTTTTGGTTGTCTGTAGCCTTCTTGTCTGTGCGTCATTTAAAAATAAGGGCGATGATCGCCCTTATTTATCAGTCGTCACATCAGTCAAGTGGCACACCAAGACGTCTCGCCACTTCTTCATAACCCTCAACCACATCGCCCAAACCTTGGCGGAAACGGTCTTTATCCAGTTTCTTTTTGGTCTCTTTGTCCCACAGACGACAGCCATCAGGGGAGAACTCATCGCCCAATACCACCCGTCCATGAAACAGCCCAAATTCTAGCTTAAAATCTACCAACATCAAGCCTGCCTCATCAAACAGCTTGGTTAATACATCATTAACTTTATGGGTAATCACACTCATCTGTTCTAGCTCATCCGAGGTAGCGTAGCCTAGGGCAATGGCAGTAGATGGGGCAAGCATGGGGTCGCCAAGCTTATCGTCTTTATAAAACAGCTCATAAGTCGGCGGCATGAGTGGCAAGCCCTCGGTCAGACCCAAGCGTTTCATCAGACCTCCTGCAGCATAGTTACGTACCACACACTCTACAGGTATCATGGTCAGACGCTTAACCAACACCTCATCTTCTGATAGTTCACGCTCAAAATGTGTCTCAATACCCGCCTCACTCAGCTTGTTCATGATAAAGCTGTTAAAGCGGTTATTCACTCTTCCCTTGCGGTCAAGTTGGGCGATTTTTTCGCCATTAAAGGCAGAAGCATCATTGCGAAAATGTAAAATCAGATAATCGGGGTCTTGTGTTTCATAAACAGATTTGGCTTTACCAGTATAAAGTAGAGCTTGTTTTTGCATGGGATTCTCCATCACATAGGAAATAAAAAGGCATGAACATTCATGCCCAGACCATCATCGCACTTGTGGCGGTCTTGGTAGTTGGTATTGTTTGCCAGAGTCATTGGTCGAGGGTATTACCTCGCCTGCCACAGCAGGCACTTCATAAAGCGGTACAAACGGGGCTGTCTCTTGCTGAGCAGGCAGACGAATGGGGTCTAACTTGGTGGCATGTAGATAATCTAGACTGCCATTATCTCGCTTGCCTAATACATTCTTGATGCTTTGGCATCCTGTTAAGAGCATCATACCCACCATGGCAACAGCGATAGATTTTAGCATCATCATGTCATTCTCACTTATCGGTTTAAATTAAATTGGCTTTTTGTAATGCTTCATCAATGAGTGGCTGATTCCCCTCTGAGAGCCATACCAAAGGCAAACGAATGCCCGTGTTAATCATGCCCATCTTATGTAGGGCATATTTGACAGGTTGGGGGCTAGATTCACAAAAGAGGTCTTTATGCAAATGCTCAATACCTTGATTAATCAAGGTCGCCTCATCAAACTTGCCCGCCAATGCCAAGCTAAAAATCTGACTCATGGTCTTAGGAGCGATATTAGAAGTCACAGAAATGTTACCCTTAGCACCAAATTTCATAAGCTCTAAGGCGGTTGGATCATCACCTGACAACACCACCAGTCGCTTGCCCACTCGTTTGATGAGCGACTCACCACGTACTAGGTCACCTGTGGCATCCTTGATGGCGACAATATTGGGAATATCAGCCAAACGTGCAACCGTATCCTCTGCCATATCCACGACGGTACGACCAGGAACATTATATAAGATTTGGGGAATATCCACCGCTTCAGCGATACTCTTATAATGCTGATACATACCCTCTTGGGTGGGCTTATTATAATAAGGAACGACAAGCAGAGCAAAGTCCGCCCCCACCTGCTTGGCATGAGCCGTCAGCTCTATTGCCTCAGCGGTATTATTTGCACCTGTTCCTGCAATGACAGGCACACGACCATTCACTCGTTTGACAAAAAACTCAATAACATCACCATGCTCACTCATGGATAACGTCGCTGATTCCCCTGTTGTGCCCACTGCCACTAGGGCGTGTGTACCGTTATCAATCTGCCAATCGATGAGCTTACCGAGTGTATCGTAATCTACTTCTCCCTCTGCCGTCATGGGTGTAATCAGTGCCGTCATCGACCCTTGCAATCTTGCTTTCATGTCGTCATAATTTGTCATGGAACACCTAAAAATCTGTCACTTTACATCATAAAGGACTTAGTTTAGCACTTTCATGGTCATTTTTGAACCATTTGGGGTAAATTATTTTATCAATGAAATTTTATAAAAATCAAATCATTCGATTCTTAGCCCCAAAATGGCAGGTGTGCCATCACGAATAACCCCGATGGTAACCACACCTTTTTTGGGTAAGCTCTTTAATGCCGCTTCAAACTCGCTCATGTTGGCGGTGGGCAAATGATTAAGGTTAACGATGATGTCCCCCACCACCAATCCTGCTTGTCCTGCCAAACCCGTCACGTCCACTGAACTTATCACCACACCGCCCAACACGCCAAATTCTTGGAGCATTCTCCCTTCACGACTTGACAACTCCTTGAGACGCAGTCCCAGTCTGACACCATCGCTGACGTTCTGACTGGCGGAGACATCATGGGGCATTTGGGCGAATTGCCCTTGAGTTGTATGGCGTTTTCCTGCTCTTAGATAGGTCAGCTCAAATTTATCACTTGGCTTGGCACGGTTAATCAAGTTAAGTAAATCCGAGGCACGAGTAATGGCTTGCC
>JBHCHC010000019.1:0-4907 GCA_041802645.1 Moraxella sp.
CTCCAATATAGGTACGACGATGACCGCGAATCTCCGCCTCATCACGCACCCCACCCAATGCCATACGCACAAATTTACGTCCTGTGGCACGAGCAATACTCTCCCCAAGCGAGGTTTTGCCCACCCCAGGTGGACCCACCAAACACAAGATAGGACCACGCAGTTTTTTGACACGAGACTGCACTGCCAGATATTCGATGATGCGGTCTTTGACATCGTCTAGCCCATAGTGGTCTTTATCAAGTGTGTCTTTGGCTTTATTTAGGTCAATGGCAACTTTACTTGCTTTATTCCAAGGGGTGTCTAATATCCATTCCACATAACCACGCACCACCGATGCCTCCGAGGAGCTTGCAGGCATTTGCTTTAATTTCTTAAATTCGGTTTCGGCTTTTTTGCGGACATCATCAGGTAAATCAGCTTCATTTAAGCGTTTTTCTAGCTCGCCATCTTCATCATCAATACCATCATTTAGGTCGGACAATTCAGATTTAATCGCTTTCATTTTTTCATTTAAAAAATACTCACGATGGTTATTTTCCATCTGCTTACGCACGGTTTCTTGCAGTTCATTTTCAAGTGACTGCTCAGCATGATTACTGACGAAAAAATCGGTCAGCGTCTGGTAGTAATCCATGACATCACTGTTTTCTAATAAAGTCTGCTTCTTGTCTAAAGACATCGAGATGCGAGTGGCGATGAAGTACATAAATTCAGTTAAATCATCGATTTTGCTAGCCACACGGACAATCTCACGCCCATTGCGTAGATTTTCTTCGGCAAAACTGGTAAAAAAGTCCATCAATACTTTTTTATGAGCATCTTTTTCATCGTCAGTTAAAGAGCTGACAACAGGTTGCTCGCTAAACGTTGCCATAAGACTTTGATGTGTCTCATCTGTATGAATGCCAAGCACTTGAGCACGAGTTTGACCTTCAATCAAGACTTTTAGGCAGTTTTCATCGGCGTCATGCGGCATGGTGCTGATGATTTTGCAGACTGTACCAAAATGATATAGGTTATCGGTACTAATATCCTCGGATAACGAGTCTTTTTGTGAAACCACCAGCACTCGACCGTCAAAGTTTTCATCGGCAAGCTGCACGGCTTTGATAGACTGTTCACGCCCTACGAATAAAGCGATTTGCATGTGTGGATAGACCACAACATCACGCACAGCCAACAAAGGTAGGATTTGGTTATTGGGCATGATAAACTCCAAACAATTCTTATAATGTTGCCTGTTATGGTGGCAGGCGTGGTAAATTGCAAGACAGTGGGCAGATTTTATGAAAAAATCATCAAGATTTTGTTTAAATATCAGGCATATTGACTGTATAAAGTACGCTTGTCAATATAAAAAGAATTTGCGATATTACAGGTGAATTGAATCCGCTAATACATGAATTTTAAAAATTCAAACAAAAAAAGGTATTGCTATGCAAATCATTAATAAACCAACATCTGCTTATGTGGGTGCGTCTTGGGCGGTATTGGGTGTGGGTGTGCTTGGTTTTTTGGTGGGGCTATGGAATGCTGAGATGATGTTAAACGAAAAGGGTTACTATTTTGCGGTATTGGCATTGGGATTATACTCAGTGATTAGTCTGCAAAAGACCATTCGTGATAAAGCCGAAAATATCCCTGTCTCAAACATGTATTATGGGATTAGTTAGTTGGCATTGGCACTTGCGGTACTGCTGATGACCATTGGGCTTTGGAATGCTACACTGCTACTTAGTGAAAAGGGATATTATTTTATGGCATTTACCTTGTCGCTGTTTGCGGTGATTACCATCCAAAAGAACATTCGTGATTTACAATCAGCAAACCTGCATGAATATCCCTATGAAATGCAGACAGAAGAGGTGTCTAAAGGGCATGAGATGTAGACTGTTTTTTTGCCAAAATGTGTAAGTATCTGCCCATCTGCCAAAAAGGGTGGGTCTGCGAGTATCTTAACTCCATGGCAATGACGTCATCAGGGTGGTTTAGTCCACCTCGTTTTAGGGGTGCATAGTCAGAAAATACCCGTATTCCTGACTGACAAATGATGTCATATCCTCTGTCATCGAGCCATGCTTTGACAGTATCAAAAGCGACGGGATTGTTTGGGGTTAGACTCTTATTATCAGAGGGTTTGGCACGTTCGAGCTGATAAAAATTACCCATAATCAGATTGCGATAAATCATGCTGACAGGATTATAAAAGCACAACGATAAGAAGCCATCTTCGGCTAAAAATTCATCAAAAAATGCCATAATCTCACTGGGCTTTGCTAGCCACTCTAAGACAGCATGACACACTATCAAGTCAAATTTTTGCCCTACCAAATGAGTGGGTAAATCCTGATAAGGGGCGACGATGAAGTGGGGCGATACGCCTAAAGCTTGGGCAGACGTCCGAGCTCTGCTTATCATGCTTGCAGAAATGTCGCTAATGATGACATCGTGAGTCTTAGCAAGAGACAGGCTGATTTGGGCAAGACCTGCACCGACATCTAAAACTTTGAGTAATTTTTTGGGAAGATGTTCGTTTAAGTCTCGCTCTAGGACGGCAAGGCGAATTTGACCTTTAAGCCCACCATAGACTTTACGAGCAAAATGTTCGGCAATGTCATCAAAGTTGCGGTCGTCTAAAGAATTGGAAGTGGTGGTAGGGCTTATATGGTGGCTCATAAAAAATCATTTGGCAAATGGGTCTGACATGGTATAATGGGCAATTTGCCCTTGATGAATACTTGATATTGTACCAAGTGGCAAGTATTTTTAAAAGCATATTTTGGCGTTAAATGCCTTTAAAAACCCCTTTTGTACTTACCTTTTTTGTATTTTATAAAGAGATAGCCCATGAAATCTTTTAAATATCTAGCCTGTGCATCTGCCATTACCTTTGCACTTATCGGTTGTAGTAAAAAAGACAGTCCTGAACCACAGGCTCAGGCGGATATTGAGGTGACGACCCCCGAAGTGGTAGAGCGTGCCGAGGTGATTTGTGATGACATCGGTCTAAAAAATCGTGTGGTCAGTCTGGTGCGTGAAGAGATGTATGCCACATCGGTCAATAAATTGGGTAACGAGGCAAGCGATGAGCTGACGCAGCAGTTAAGAGCACGTCTGTCAGGTCTAGAGGTTGATTTACAAAACGTCAGCGAAGATGATGGAGAATGTCGTGGACAGCTTCACGTCGTCTTGCCAAATGAAGAGGTGACCTTTGCCAATAAGACATTTAGTGGAGCAGGCGTGCCAAGTCTAGAAGATCAAGCGGTGGAAAAAGACGTGAGCCTAATGGGTGGCAACCGCTTAGTCGGCGACTTCGTATTCTTGGTCGATGGCGAGGCACTTAACATCGATAAGAGTTCACCGGTACTTACTTTAGCATCAGAAACCATGGCGACAGCGGTGCGTACCATGAATCGCCAAAATAAAGCCAATGCCAAGCGTGAAACCGCTCAAATTGGTAAAACCTCAAATAATCTCATTGCTGCCCCAGAAGTGCAAATCCGTCCTGTAGAACTGCCAGCGGTTCCCGAGATTCCTAGACCAGAAGAGGCGATTTTAAGACCTGAGGATGTTCCTAGCGGCACACCCAAAAAATCTGAAGTCAAGATAGAATTTGAATCTGAAACTAAGTCAGAAGCTAAGCCTGAACCAAAAAATGAAACAAAATCCGAGTCTAAGCCTGCATCTAAATCCGAGTCCAAATCTGAACCTAAATCTGAACCTAAATCTGAACCTAAATCTGAACCTAAATCTGAACCTAAATCTGAACCTAAATCTGAACCTAAATCTGAACCCAAGACAGATAAACCAGTTGGCAATGAGATTACCATCATAGAGACGGATGAGACTTATTGATCGGCAATCGTGATTTGCCTTTGAGTTTTAAATAATAACCCAGTAAAGTCAAGTGCTTACTGGGTTATTATTTATTGGCAAAAACAGTAGAATACAAAATCAGAGTGATTTGGGTTCAAGTAGCGTTATTTCATATATGCTGTTTATTTTGCTTTTGCTAAAGCCTGACTTAAATCTGCCTTAATGTCGTCAATGTGTTCAATACCAATGGAAAGACGAATCATATCTTCACTCACACCTGCTTTGTGAAGCTCTTCTTCATTAAGCTGGCGATGAGTGGTGGTGGCAGGGTGGCATGCCAAAGATTTGGCATCACCGATATTGACAAGGCGAGTAATGAGTTCTAAAGCATCGATGAACTTCGCTCCTGCTTCTCGCCCGCCTTTGACACCAAAGGTTAAGATTGCAGAGGGTTTTCCTTGATAATATCGCTGTGCCAACTCATGCTCTGGGTGTTTGTCAAGTCCTGCATATTTTACCCAAGCAACTTGTTCGTGTGTTTCTAAGAATTTTGCTACCGCTAAGGCGTTATCACAATGACGCTCCATTCTAAGAGCCAGCGTTTCTAGACCCAGTAGGATTTGCCATGCGTTCAGGGGAGACAGACATGCTCCTGTGTTACGAAGCGGTGCGACTCTTGCTCGTGCGATGAATGCCATGTCACCCATGGCTTCGGCAAAATTTACCCCATGATAGCTGACGTCAGGCGTGTTCAATAATGCAAAGCGTGCCTTATCGGCTGTCCAGTCAAACTTACCACCATCAATGATAATGCCACCTACAGAGGTACCAGAGCCGCTAACGTATTTGGTTAAGGAATGCACCACGATGTCTGCCCCATGCTCAAAAGGTCTGCACAATATCGGTGTGGCAACGGTATTGTCAATCACCACGGGCACGCCTTTACTGTGAGCAAGTTCGCTAATTTTGGCAATGTCTAAGATATTTCCCAAAGGATTGCCGATACTCTCACCAAAGACCAGTTTGGTTTTTTCATCAATCAAATTAAGCAATGTTTCGGGCTTGTTGTAATCAAAAAAGCGAACCTC
>JBHCHC010000020.1:0-8053 GCA_041802645.1 Moraxella sp.
AAATTCACATATTCCTGCATCTCGCGTACCGCACCTGCCAGTCGCGCCTCAATGACTTTTGTGGCGTCCTGATTGCGATTCATGAGCCGACTTCTTAGGGCGTCACGACTTGGGGGTAAAATAAATATCATCACCGCCGAATCAATGAGCTTTTTGACCTGTAACGCCCCCTGCCAGTCAATCTCCAAAATCACATCCATGCCTGCACTTAGCAAATCTGTCACCGCTTTTTTGCTGGTGCCATAATAATGGTCAAACACCTGAGCGTGCTCCAAAAACTCGCCCTGATTGACCAAACGGATGAACTCCTCTTGATTGGTGAAATAGTAATGCTTGCCATCTATCTCGCCACGGCGTGGTTCACGGGTGGTGTGCGAGACACTCACAACAAGATTGGTCATGCTCGCCAAAAGCTCTTTGACCAATGAGGTTTTTCCCGTACCTGAGGCGGCGGTGATGATGAACAATGTACCTTGTGTGGCGGCTAAATGAGTCATGATGATTCTGTCAAATGGTAATGTTTTGTAAATTATAACACAAATTATCATAACCAAAACGGCAAAATATGATAAAGTAGGTAGTCTTTTTTATTGTTTAATCTGTTCAAATCATGCAAATTCTCCTTGCCAATCCCCGTGGTTTTTGTGCTGGTGTCGATAGAGCCATCGCCATTGTCAACGAAGCTTTACGCCGTTTTAATCCTCCTATTTATGTTCGCCATGAAGTTGTTCATAATAAATTTGTGGTAGAGGATTTAGCCAGACGTGGGGCGGTATTTGTAGAAGAGCTCCATGAAGTGCCAGATGGAGCAATTGTTATTTTTTCGGCTCATGGTGTATCTAAAGCCGTCGAAGATGAGGCGGCTCGTCGTGACCTGACAGTATTTGACGCCACCTGCCCTTTGGTCACTAAGGTGCATATAGAGGTTGGTAAATTTGCCAAAGATGGTATGGATGCCATCCTTATCGGTCATGCTGGACATCCTGAAGTTGAAGGTACAATGGGAAGATTTGACACCAGTTTCGGCGGACGCATTCATCTCGTAGAAGATGTAAACGATGTTGCCACATTAGACTTTGATACCGATAAAGAACTTGCTTTTGTCACCCAAACCACACTATCCATGGATGATACCGCTCAAGTAATTGATGCCCTAAAAGAAAAATTTCCCAACATCCATGCCCCTCGTAAAGACGATATTTGTTACGCCACCCAAAACCGCCAAGATGCGGTCAAATCACTTGCCAAAATGTGTGAAGTGGTGTTGGTGGTTGGCTCTCCAAATTCTTCCAACTCTAGTCGATTGCGTGAACTTGCCGAACGCCTTGGTGCTAGAGCGTATCTGATAGATAATGCCAGCCAAATGAATAAAGCATGGTTTGAAAAGGTAGAGCGTGTGGGTGTTACCGCAGGTGCCTCCGCTCCAGAAGTGCTGATTAGAGAGGTCCTGGAAACTTTGCAATCATGGGGGGCGGATGCACCAACTGAGTTATCAGGCATTGAGGAGAATGTTACGTTTAGCCTACCTAAGAGTTTAAGATGAAAAATCTTTAACTTGAACTGCCGCCAAATGAATTCGTATAATTGACTTGGGCTTTATTGCTGTCTTATAAATATATTTCATTAAAAAAAATTAAAATCATAACCTTTGTTTTAATTTTTTGGCTGTTCTGTCATTTTTTAGCTTGTCAAACCCTTAAAAACTGTGCATAATAGCAAGATTTATTGCAAGCAAAAATAGGTAAGCATCATGTCATTTTTAACCCACCATACAGAAATTGATGATGTGAATATTGAGAAATTCACACCCCTAGTTACTCCCGCCCAACTCAAACGCACCTACCCCTTATCAAGCCAAGCTTTTAATACCGTATTAAATGGTCGCAAGGTCATTCAGGACATACTAGACGGTATCGATAAACGCATCTTGGTTGTGGTGGGTCCTTGTTCCATTCACGATGTTAAAGCCGCTCATGAGTACGCTGACAAATTAAAAGTACTTGCAGAAGAGTTAAAAGATGAGCTGTTCATCGTCATGCGTGTCTATTTTGAAAAGCCACGTACCACCACGGGTTGGAAAGGACTCATCAATGATCCAGATATGAACGATAGCTTTGACATCGAAAAAGGTCTTGGAATGGCACGTAAGCTACTATTAGAGCTTAACGAAAAAGGTCTGCCTTGTGCCACCGAAGCCCTAGACCCTAATACTCCTCAATACATGCAAGACTTAATCAGTTGGTCTGCCATCGGTGCTCGCACGACCGAATCACAAACTCATCGTGAGATGTCAAGTGGTTTATCTTGCCCTGTTGGATTCAAGAATGGTACAGATGGTAGCATGACAGTGGCGGTGAATGCCATGCAAGCGGTCAAGTCAGGTCATAGCTTTTTAGGACTGTCCTCAGATGGTCAAGTATCCATCATCAAATCCAAAGGTAATAAATACGCCCATGTCGTCTTACGTGGTGGTAACGACCAACCCAACTACGATGAAACCGCCATCGCTGCTGCTGAAAACGAACTTGCCAAAGGTAAAACCAACGGTAAAATTATGGTGGATGCTAGCCATGCCAACTCAGGCAAAGACCCTTATCTGCAACCAATGGTCATCCAAAACATCACTCAACAGATTCAAAATGGCAATAAATCCATCATGGGGCTGATGATTGAAAGTCATCTAAAAGGTGGAAGACAAAACATCCCTGTGGATTTGTCCGAACTAGAATATGGCAAGTCAGTAACAGACGGCTGCCTAGATTGGGAGACAACCGTAGATACCTTGCGAGAGTTTGCCAAAGCAGTTAAAGTCTATTTGCCAAACCGCTAATGAACCCAAGCCATTAATTCAAAATCATGTTACAATAAAGGCGAAATCGTTCGCCTTTATTGCTCTAATCATCTCATCATGTCCACACCAGCCACTGCCACCTCCCAAAACCCCAATGAAGGCTCGCTGTTTGGCTCATTATATATGGTCATCGCCTGTCTATGTTTTACCTTGATGCTTGTCTGCATCAAATTTTCTGGGCAAAAGTTTGGCATGAATACCTATGAGATCACTTTTTGGCGAGTGCTGTTTGCCTCTGTGGTTCTGGGTGGGTTTTCATGGTTCAAGCGGCGAGATTTTCGTACATCTTATCCTAAAGAGCATTTTTGGCGGTCACTGGCAGGTTCTGTTGCTCTGCTGATGAATTTTTATGTGGTGCTGCATTTACCTCTTGCCACCGCCAGTATTTTGCAAAACACCTCTGCACTATTCTTGGGACTGCTCTCCATCGTCATTCTAAAACAACAACCTTCCCTCATCAGTTGGGCAGCACTCGTTTTGGGATTTATTGGTGTGGTCGTTTTATTGAAGCCGACCGAAGGAGGTGACACCTTAACCATGCTTATCGGACTTGCCAGCGGTGCAATCAGTGGCTATGCCTATCTACAAGTGCGTGAACTGAGTTTGCTTGGTGAGCCTGCTTGGCGTATTGTCTTTTATTTTTCTTTATTGTCCACGCTCATCTCAGGGGTGTTGGCAACATATTTTGGCTTTACCTTCATCAGTTTGACAAGCCTACCTTACATCATCGGCGTTGGTCTAACTGCACTTTTAGGGCAGCTTTTTATGACATATGCTTATCAAGTGGGGCAAAAATTTGTTGTGGCAACATTATCATATTTGGGCGTGGTTTTTGCCATGATATTTGGCGTGGTGTTATTTGATGAACATCTGGACATCACCAGCCTGATTGGTATCGCCATCATTGTGATTAGTGGGATTTTAAGTGCAAAAAAATGATCATCAATGACTGCACCAAACCACATACATGCTTAGACGTGAATTTTTAGCCGATGCCGTGCATTAATATCATCAACCAAAAGCAGCTGCTTTTGGACATTTAATATTTGACCGTATCTGACTGATTTTATGATTAATTTAGGATAACCTCATGACCACATTTAAAGACCTACTCTCCAAAGACTTACAAAATAAACTCAAAGAAATGAGTGATAAATCATCCAGCAAAGACAACATTGATGAAAATACAAAACCCACCACCACCAACCTAATCAGCAAAAAAGAGGTAGCGGGTCAAGTTAGACGTTTTGGCAGTGGACTGATTGACGATGATAAAGCGCTTTTTACGCAAGCCATGAGTGGCGTTCGCCCCCTAAAACACAGCCCTTCGGTTAATCACAGCCCAAAGACCAACTCAAAAGACCCAACCGCCCTATTTCGCCGTGCTAATGCCGAAGGAGGGCAAAGCATGAGTGAAGCCCATCTGTCTGACATGCAAGCATTGCTAAACCCTGTAGCAGCAGAGGCTTATCTTAGTTATAAACACCCCACCCTTCAAAATAAAATCTTTGAACAACTAAAGCAAGGTAAGTTACGTTGGTATGATGCGGTAGACTTGCATGGTTCTAGTATCGATGATGCTCGAGCCGCTGTCCAAACCATCATTGCTGGTGCCATAAAAAATGGTGAAACCGTCATCAAAATCGTTCACGGCAAAGGTACCGACGCCATTCTCAAAACCTGCGTCAATGGTTGGCTGCGTCAAATTCCTGAGGTTCTCGCTTTCGTCTCCGCTCCTGTTGGTGATGGTGGTAATGGTGCGGTATTGGTGCTTGTCAAGAAAAAGAAAGTAAGCTGAGTGATTTATACACCATCAAGATGGCGGATTGGTCGTAACTTAGGATTTTAATCAAGCTAACAAAACGCCCTTGCTCATTCATCCTTGCCATCATAAGAAAATACCGTCCATGTGATAAGATGATGCTATCTGCTTGCCAAGAGGTGATGCCCTATGATTTGGCACATCGAACCATATTGGTCTTACCCAAGCGATTGCCTTAGGATGCAAGGTTGTCATGTGCTGATATGAGCATGATGAATAAATTGGGCAGCATCCCGTGGCGTACTTCAACTAAGGTGTTAATTTGACTGAATAATTCATCTTTAGGAGTGATGGATGGATGACACTACACCAACTGCAACACCGCCATGGGTTTAGATATTTAGAGGGCGATACAAGGAGGTAGGTATGCTTATATCAAGTTTTGTTGGATAATTTTACAGGACGTTAGTAAAACAACGTTAATAAATACCCTGAAAGTTTATAACCAAAACTTATTAACAATCATGATTTACTCTCTTGATGCTCAATCTCTTTTTTATGAAAGTGCTTATTTGCCTCTATGAGCATCTTATCAAATCCTTCAATCTGTACCGTGCGATTAGGAAAGGGAATACTAATGCCGTGCTCATCAAAAGCATACTTAATGCTTTCCAACAAATCGCATTGCACCGCCCACCAATCACTATTGGCTGTCCAAACATATAGGGTTAAATTTACCGAGCTGTCAGCAAGCTCTGTTACTCGCACGATGGGTTCAGGCTCTTTGAGTGTAAGTTCATGTGCATTTACTGCCCCAATCATGATGTCACGTGCCTTTTTGATGTCACTATCATAACCAATACCCACCAAGACCTCTACACGGCGATTTGGTAAAGACGAATAATTAACGCTAGCAGTGGTCATGATATCGCCATTTGGAATGATGACCTCATGATTATTAGCGGTACGAATGCGGGTGCTTACCAAAGTAATCTCTTGCACCGTCCCAGTTCTGCCACCTACTTCTACCAAGTCGCCTCGACGAAAGGGATGAAAAATAACAATCAACACACCTGCTGCTAGGTTGGAGACTTGATCTTTTAAGGACACGCCAATCGCAACCGTTAATGCCCCAAGCACCGCCACAAAGGATGTCGTACTGATACCAAGTTGGTTGAGTGATGCCAAAATCACAGCGGCCAACATCACCCCATAGAGCAAATTACCCAAAAAACTTACCGCCGTACCATCCATCGAGCTACGCACCATCGCCCGCTTGGCAAGATTAACGATGTGTTTGCCTATCCACTTGCCTACATAAAAAATCATGATGGCAAGGACGGCTTTTAGGGCAAAATCAGCCGAACTGGCAATCAAAGTGCGGGTATCCACCTTGATACCCAAAAGTTCAAGCGTATAATCACTGGCGGTCTCTACTGTTTGGGTTGCCCCTGTGATGACCTCTTTGGTGACTTCAGTGACATTCTCTCCCGCTGTTAATGCGGTCGTTTCAATCTGCTCAGCAGACTCCTCAGCAACTTGTTTAAACTCTTTGACAATCGGCTGCTCTGACGATGTTTGTTGTGTGCTACTGGTCATAATGTGATGGGTAATTTGTGATGATGTATTGGGGTGTGTTGATTATTTATCACAAGGTTAATGCTTACTATAGTAATGGTTATACAAACTCTTATCATCTCTATAATAATCATCAATATCAACGCCTCCTGCATTGTGTAGACTGCTTAGGTTGCAATTTGATTTAGAAACATGAACTCTTACAAGATATTGATGGATGGCACTATGAGCCTTATTTTATAAGCCTTATTTTTAAAGATACTCTTGATTTTAGGCTTAAGGGCATTTTGGCAATAAGAGCATTTAGTTCGTCACTTCAATCTTATCGCTATATCGCCATGTTCGAATGATTCTAAGTTCACTAAGCTCGCCCATTTCTTCATCGAAATGCCCATAAGGGGCTGACTGACGCACCGACTGTTTTGCTGCTTCATCTAAGATGGCAGAACCTGATGATTCTAGAAGGCGAATCGCTTTAACGTGACCATCAGGCGAGATGACTACCATCAAACGAACATCGCCCATGATGTTATTGCGACGAGCTTCATTAGGATAGTATTGGTTGGCAATACGTTCTACATGGCGGCGGAAGTTCTCCAAATAACCTGCTGCCACCCCATGTGTCGTGGCATTACTGTTAACAGTGTGAATATTAGACTTGGAGGCAAAAACTTGCTGCTTTTGGGATAGCTGTGCCTCTAAAGTACGAATTTTTTTGCGAATACGCTCTTCTTGAACCTCTAAACTATCCAGTTTTTTCTCACTATCATTATCATCTTGGCTGTTAACATAGCGTATAGATAAAGTAGTGCGTAGATAACTTTCCTGATAGGCTTGCTGACGAGTTTGTTTTTGTAGATTGATGATATCTTGAGTATCTTCCATCTCATCGCTGGTGTCAGGGCTTATCTCGGTCGTCTCTTGACGCAACTGTTGTCGTACCTCACCGCCCCCCTCTTGGCTAGCATTCGCCACAAAACGTGCGTCCTCATTTTTCTCTTTATTATCACTAAGTACAGAGGCAACCTCTTGCACCATCTCATCAGGTGTCATGCCAGCACTAAAACCTATCCCAAAAATCACAAAGGCATGAGCCGCCACTGCAATCACGGTCGCCATGGGTATATCTAGGTTATTACTTGCTAGCATATTTTTTAAAAAAATTTTAGGAGAGATCGGCACGGACTGTCTCGCAAATAAAAATGACTGATATTTTACCTTATTTTCATAAAACTGACAAATCAAAAGCAAAAAAACATCTGGTAAATCAACCCATTGTTAGGCTTATCCATCTCTTTTATCAGCAACGAATGACAAAAAAGATGACAAAACTCAAAAACTCTGCTATAATTCGCCCCCATTGGTGACGTGGCTGAGCGGTTGAAAGCGCACGCCTGGAAAGTGTGTATACGTTAATAGCGTATCGAGAGTTCGAATCTCTCCGTCACCGCCAAATCTACTTTTTAACGATTTCCAAGATTTTTCAAAGCTCTCAATAAACCCTTATAAAAACAGCCCTTGAGCTGTTTTTTTATGCACAAAACTTCCTAAAAACTCCTAGAATTTTCCACCCTAGCCAAAGATTGTGTTGGTATATAATCAACTCTATACCAACAAAAATGACTATTTTTTGAATTTTTTCTCAAATTTTTGTCAATGTGTTGGTATAGTCTTGTCTTTAAGGGGCTGTACTAGAATAACTCTCATGTTATACTAGTTTTATGAAGATAACCCATTGTAAACTAAGTAAAAAAGTACAAAAAAGACTGCTTGAATTTTTTGTACTTGAAGTTACTGCTCGTTCGGCAGCTGATTTGCTACAAATACACCCAAATTCAGCGGCTTTATTCTACCACAAAATC
>JBHCHC010000021.1:0-2912 GCA_041802645.1 Moraxella sp.
CCAGCTTTCATTACCGCTTTAAGCGTAAACAAGCGTTCAAACGCCACATTCTCACCAAGAAATCTCCTAAGCGTATCCGCCAACTTCGTGGTTGCGTCATGGTTCACGTCGCTGACGTTCCGTCAATCCGCCGTATGTGCCCTTATCTATAATTTAGGAGAATAAAATGGCTCGTGTAAAACGTGGTGTACAGGCAAATCGCCGTCATAAAAAAGTTCTAGCCCGTGCAAAAGGCTACTATGGTGCACGCTCTCGCGTATATCGTGTGGCTGTGCAAGCGGTAATGAAAGCTGGTCAATATGCCTACCGTGACCGCCGTAACAAAAAACGCTCTTTCCGCCGTCTGTGGATTGCTCGTATCAATGCGGGTGCTCGTCTAAATGGTTTGTCATACAGCCGTCTTATCAACGGTCTTAAGAAGGCAAGCGTTGAGATTGACCGTCGCATCCTAGCAGATATCGCCATGCATGACGCTCCTGCGTTCGCTGCCATCTGCGAAAAAGCGAAATCTGCATTGGCATGATTCATTAACACTGCTTTAGTTGTTTAATGAAATAAACCCCAAAATGTTCAATTTTGGGGTTTTTTCCTTTTGGTAATGAATGATAAATCTCACCTCTTACATCAGCGAATCCAAAATATTGCTGCCAATGATTTTGATGCCTATCTCCAACAGTGCCAACGCCATGATGGCAATCAAAGTAGAAAAATCGAACATTCCCAGGTTGGGCGTGATTTTACGAAATGGTGCTACAATTGGCTCTGCCATTTGCATGATGAGCTCCATGAGTGGATGCATGACCTGAGCCAACATGATAACCCAGCTGATGATGACCGAGGCTATCACAATATACTGAAAGGCATTAACAAGTGCCAATATCGCTGAGAGCATGCCGCCAAAAAACAGTGTCAGTGGCGTGATTGACTCTCCTGTGATGCTTGCCATGCCAGCAATCTTGATAAAGGTCAATAATAACATCAGCACCACCGCCGATGTACTAAACCGTCCTTTGCCCAAATCAGGAAAAATCCGCCCAAAGACCGTCACCACCGCAGAGAGCGAATAAGTAACCTTGGCATAAGGGTGTTTGGCGTCAATTTCAGCAAATTGAAACATGAATCTTAAAAAACAAATCATTAAGGCAAAATTGACAACGATGTTAAAAATTATGGTAAGAGGTTCATTCATAAGCGGGTGAATTCTTTTTTTAAATTATTTTAAGCCATCCATAGATGATGAAATAAGTGCTAGTCAAACAACTGACCCAGTGTTACGCTTCGCTCATAACACGCCATCATGGCACGCCTAAAAGCATTGCCAACATCGTCATCTTGCAAAGATGCCAATGCCTCTGCAGTTGTACCTCCTTTTGAGGTGACATTCTCTCGCAGTGTGTGCGGGTCACCATTACGTGCCAACTCTCCTGCTCCCACCATGCTTTGCACTGCTAATCGGTGTGCATCTTCAGCAGACAACCCCATGGCAGTGGCTTGGGCAATCATGTGCTCTAGCACATAAAAAAAGTACGCCGGAGCAGAACCTGCTACGGCTGTGACAGCATGCAGATGAGCCTCATCATGAACCCACGCCACTAAGCCACAGCTTGACATGATGGCTGTGCACACGTCTTGGCTTGCCTGATTGACGCCCTCATCGGCATATAGTCCTGTTGCTCCTTGCCCGATGGCAGCTGGCAAATTTGGCATGGCACGCACCACTTGGTTGCACGCCAAAGTATTTGATAGCACCGCACTTGGCACCCCTGCAAGCACTGACAGCACAAGTTTATCAGCAAGATGTGGAGCAAGAGATGGGGCAACTTCATGCAGCATTTGAGGCTTGACTGCCAGCACCACCACATCCGCCTGATTGATGAGCGTATGAGCCATCTCTGGCGTGGTAGTCATCAGACCTTTTTTGGCAAAAACCTCTTGCTTGTCAGGACATTTCTCTGACACACCAATATTTAGAGTTAAATCATGAGTCTTTTTGGTGCAAAGCAAACCCTCAATCATCGCACCTGCCATGTTGCCGCCACCGATGAATACCACTGTTTTGCCATTTAATGCTCTAAAATCAGCCATGCTCGCTCACTCCACTCAATATCAATCAATATACAAACCCAACATTGTACACTAAGTTCATTCATTTGTACAAAAAATCCTAAACCAACAACAAAACAAGCCAAACACATGGTTTACTAAGGGGTCAATAAATGAGCAATCCTCACTTCGATGAACTCATGCCATCTACCACCCAAGTTTTTCATGAACACCTCAAAATAAGCTCCTTCTAGTAACCAACACTCATCCATCGTCATGAGTAGCACAGGCTGTTGATTTATGCATAACATCCATAAGTTTTTGCGATGCCATGTGGGGATTTTTAGGGTTTGGTAGAGTTTTTTACCTCTAAGTCTTTGAAAGGCGATTTGAAGCTGCCCTGCCTTATTTGTATAGGGCTGATATATCATGACCTCATCAGAGGCTCCAACCACCTTTAGACTTAACTTCTGAAGCCTTAGACTCTGTATTAATCTTTGCTCTAACCTCCCTTCCAGCAGTTGCCAGAATTTATCCACACAAAACACAAGTCTTAATGCGTTGCTCTCTTTTAAAAGTGCTTTATCACCACAGACCCTAATCTCATCGGTCAATCCATCATCTATTGTTTCTGTCTTTAGTAGCAAAAACAATGCTTGGTGATAGCGATAAAGCACTTCTTGATAACGACAAATGACATAGGCATCGTCTGCTGTCTGCCAAAAAAGCTGTGCTTGATGGTCGCCATCAGTACGATGAATCAGATGCATGACATCTGTTATGAGTTGATGGCTTGGGGGTAGAGGCTCGTCTGCTTGCACATAATGGCGAATGAGTGTCGACCGTTTAGGCAGGCTAAGAACATGGAC
>JBHCHC010000022.1:0-5737 GCA_041802645.1 Moraxella sp.
AAATTTAACGGTGTTACTGCCAACTTTGAACTACACTTAAAAGAATGTGAATGGCGTTGGAACAAAGATGTTGATGAGTTACAACGCCATTTATGGAGTTTGATTAAGTGAGATTTTTAACTTTGATAGTCTAGAGCCTTGTTATAATAAAACCAACCTTAGCAACATCACTGGTCGCCAAACGACCTCAAATACAGGAGATAGAGTCATGCAGTCCCCATCCGCTCTTCAAAGCCGCCTAAAAAACATGGCATTAGTAGGGCTATTAAGTGGCAGTCTGGTTTTTACGCCTGTTGCATCGGCGATGGATTTTTCAAGTCAAGCTGCTCTATATAACAGCATGAGTATCAATGCAGGGTACCATCTACTCTCAAAGAACACCATGTCCTACTATGATGGCTCACGTAAAAAAGGCAGCAAAAAAAGCACATCAACCAAGAGCACCAAAACTGCCAAGAGCACCCAATCCACCAAGCAATCTGCCCCCAAACACAACTCTAGCCATTATCGCTACAAACACAGCAACAGCGTCAGCAACCAAGTTACCAGTGAGTTCATCAGTCACTTTGAAAACAGCCTAAGACAACAAGGCAAGTTAAATAGCCAAGCCCAAAATCAGCTCAACGAACTCAAAAACATGAATCTGATTGGGCAAGTCAAAAAAGCCCTAAAATCTGATGGTTATCAAACAGACAGTGTGGCAACAGCAATGGCGGCATGGATTGTGGTTAATTATGGCGTCGCCACAGATCAGAATCTTGCTCATCTCAAAGGTCACACGCTTGTTAAACAGTTGGAACAAAGCATGGGCGGTGAGGACAGTGTCCTAATCGGTAAAAGCGATGCTGAAAAACAACAAATTGCTGACTATTTGTATTGGATGACCATCGTCATGATGCTGACTCAAGCCGATGCCCAGCAAACTGGCAATCATGCTTTATTAAAAGATTTAAGACAGCAGGCTAAGACAGCTCTGTCTAACATGGGTCTATCTACAAGTATGCTAACTGTTAAAGGCGGTGATGTGCGGTTATATTCTTAGTCAAAGAGGTGTGCAGTGCCCATCTAAAAACGCCCCAAAAGTTAGACAACCTTTGGGGTGTTTTTTTGGGCTTTAAAACTACCCTTTATGAGCAAACTTGGGGTCAGCCGCCGCGGTAAATAGCACATCAGTTGATGAGTTTAGAGCCGTCTCTGCCGAATCTTGGACTACTCCGATGATAAAGCCTATGGCAACGACTTGCATGGCGATGTCATTGGGTATGTTAAACAGACCACACGCCAAAGGAATGAGTAGCAGCGAACCGCCTGCCACACCAGAGGCACCACAGGCACTTATCGCACCAACGATGGCAAGTAGCAGAGCCTGAATGAAACCAACCTCAATCTCAAGTGTATGAGCAGCAGCTAGAGTCAGTACGTTGATGGTGATGGCTGCTCCTGCCATATTAATGGTTGCTCCTAGGGGAATGGTAAGCGAGTAGGTATCTTCGTTGAGTCCCAGTTTTTTGGCAAGGTTCATATTGACGGGGATGTTGGCAGCCGATGAGCGGGTGAAAAAAGCGGTCACCCCTGATTCACGCAGACAGGCGATGACCAGTGGATAAGGATTTTTGCGAGTTTTGATAAAGACAATAAGAGGATTGACCACAAAAGCGATGAACAGCATCGCACCGACCAACACCATCAAGAGTCTGGCGTAACTTGCTAGGGCATCAAACCCTGTTTCTGCCACAGTTTTTGCCACCAAGCCCAAAATACCAAAAGGGGCAATCGCCACAATCCACTTAACCACCGCTGAGACGGCGTAGGATAGGTCATGAACGACCGTTTTGGTGGTGTCAGAGGCATGACGCAGTCCCAGTCCGATGAGCAACGACCATGTTAAGATGCCCAGATAATTCCCATTCCCCAGTGCTGTTATGGGATTGGCAACCAAATTCATGAGTAAGTTTTTTAGAACTTCACGCAAAGTTTGTGGTGCTGACTGCTCTGCTGCTTGTATTTCATTTAAGCCCACAAGTTCAATGGGAAAGGCAAAACTGACCAAGACTGCCGTGAGTGCTGCGGTGAATGTTCCTACGACATAGAGCATCATCACAGGTTTAATACGGCTGTCATCACTGCTTTTAAAACCTGTCACTGCAGACATTACCAAAATGAACACCAATATGGGGGCAACTGCCTTTAACGCACCGACAAACAAGTCGCCCAACACGCCAAGCGACATGCCGACATCTTTGGCAACACTGCCAATAAATATACCCAATATGAGGGCAATGATGATGAGTGGTACAAGCCCCACACGCAGATAGCCATCCACAACTTTACGCATGAATCGTTCCTTAATTTAACAAGTAGTTTTTGCCAAAAATGATGAATTTTAAGAAATGTATTAATATATCATTTTTTGTGACAGAAGTGTTAAGGTTTTGTGCTGTTGAGCTCACTAAGAGGATAACATAAGAGTCAAATGAGACCTAAAAGCCACCAAAAAACGACCACATTGTAAGTGGTCGTTTTTTGTGCCCTAATATGGGTTATTGAGTTTGTTCAACGAGATAACGCATGAGTAGGGGTACAGGGCGACCGCTGGCACCTTTATTGTCGCCACCGCTGACCCATGCTGTACCTGCGATGTCTAGGTGTGCCCATGACTGACCGTCTTTAATAAAGCGTTTTAGAAAACATGCCGCCGTGATGGAGCCACCCTCGCGACCTCCGATGTTTTGCACATCAGCAAAGGTGGATTTGAGCTGCTCATCATAAGCATCATCTAAGGGCATTTGCCATACCAAGTCACCCGTATACTCACCCGCCTCTTCTAAAGCAAAGAGCGTATCCTCATCGTTGGTATACAGCCCAGAACGTACCGCTCCTAAGGCTATTACGCACGCTCCGGTGAGTGTGGCAGCATCAATGATGGTCTTGGCTTGATAGTTTTCTTGGACGTAACACAGGGCATCGCACAGAACCAAGCGACCCTCAGCATCAGTGTTCAAAATCTCAACGGTCATGCCGTTCATGGCGGTCACAATGTCTGAGGGGCGTGATGCTTTACCTGAGGGCATATTCTCGGCACAGGCAAGTACAACCACGATGTCAAGGGGTAGCTTAGCCTCGCACGCCGCCTTAATCGTTCCTAGCATGGCAGCAGCACCGCCCATGTCATATTTCATCTCTTCCATGCCGACTGCAGGCTTTAATGAAATGCCGCCTGTGTCAAAAGTGATGCCTTTACCGACTAGGGCGATGGGGTTTTTTAGCTTGCCTTTTTTCTTGCCTGACTTGCCATAATACTCAATCACAATGAGTTTGCCTTCGTTGTCAGAGCCTTGTGAGACCGCCAAAAAGCAACCCATGCCAAGTTTTGCCATGTCTTTTTCGCCAAGAGCGGTAACACTGATGACGTCTTTGTGTTCTTTGGCAAGCTGCTCGGCGACTCTTACCATTGCATTAGGATTCATGATGTTCGGGGCGTCATTGGCGACATCACGAGCCAGAGTCTGACCTGCATGAGTGGCTAAAGCGATGGCAAGTGCCTGCTCATAATCGGCTTTGGCATCTTTATTATTGATGAATGTGATGGCGGATAAACTGTGTTTGTCAGCTTTTTTGGACTTATACGCCTCAAAACGATACTGAGCGTTTAACAGGGCATTGACAAACTGCCCAAAGTGCTTCTGACAGATGACATCACCCCATAATATCACGGCATTTTTGCTATTTTTGATGCTACCAAAAGCACTCTTGCCAAGTTTTTGGATTTGATTTGCAAGTTTGTCGGGTGAGCCTACTCCCACCACGCTTAATGTACCACCACCATCAATACCAAAATCAGTCACAAGCTCACCTACAGACCCTTTAAAACCACTGGCTTTAATTAAAGCGGCAGCACGGGTAAGCTCGGCAGCATCTGAAGGCAGGGCATTGCCCAAAATGACGCCTTTGTCATCGGCAAACAACACCAAGTGAGGCAGGGATTTGGTTTTTTTGGGGTTAAATACCTCTAAAACAGTAAGATTTAAGGTGGGTTTTGACATAGCGATTCCTTATTGATGAAAGAGACAACACGATTGTTTAAATTTTAGCACATTTTTAATTGGCTTTGGGATACGATTGTAAAAATTAGACTCATATTTTTTGTGAAAAAACTTTGATAAGAACATGAGTGTTTTAAAATTTTATAAAAATCAAATTGATAGAGAAATTAGATGGTATTGTCTACAATTTTATAAAAATTTTAGAAAAAATGCTTGATTTATCCGTAAAATCTGATACATTGTATACAAATATTCAGTGAATGGGTTGGCGAATTTGGCAAAAGGAAGTCATGATATGGACATGGTCAACACTTGGCACGCACAAGGTGCCAAAGACCTGACACGCTCTGAGCAAGCCTATCATCTCTTAAAGTCTGCCATCGTCAAAGGCGAGCTTTCTACAGGCAGTAAAATCAACGAATCCGACCTTGCCAAACGCTATGGGGTCAGTCGTGCACCACTGCGTGAAGCCATCAGTCGCTTAGAGGCTCACCGCTTGCTAGAGCGTACGCCTCACATTGGCACTCGTGTGGTGTCGCTGTCTGTCAAGCAGCTTATTGAACTCTACCAAATTCGTGCTACCTTGGAAGGCTTGGCGTGTCGTCTGACCGCCGAAAAACGTTCGTCCGCCGTCATTATAGAATTAGAAAACATCTTGGCATTACACGCCCAAGACAGTAATTTTAAAGCAGGTCATGGCTATTATCTACAAGATATGGATGATGACTTTCATTATTGTATCATTAAAAACAGCGGTAATGAGTCTTTGAGTAAAATGCTGTGCGATGAGCTGTATCATCTCATACGCCTGTATCGCATTCAGTTTTCAAAAACCACCGAGCGGGCTCAGCGTGCCTTTTTTGAGCATCATCAGATTTTAGATGCTCTAAAAAATGGCGATGGCGAGCTGGCAGAGATGCTCATGAAACGTCATATCATGGCATCTTGTCAAAACATCTGCGATAAGTTAAATCAAGACACAAGCCAAGGCATAAACCAAGATGTAAGTTAAGATAAATGAGGGAAAGTTTTTAAAAGTCATTTTTTGGATTTATTGTTAAAAACAGCCAAGTAAATAAGTCTTTCATACCATGCAGGTTATTTGTATCATCAAAATGGGAGTTAAAATATGTCAGCAGGTAAAAAATTCCGCGAAGCCGTTCAAACCGAAAACCCCCTAGCCGTTGTTGGTTGTGTCAATGCCTACTTTGCTCGTCTTGCCACAGCAACAGGGTTCAAAGCCATTTATCTGTCAGGCGGTGGCGTGGCAGCGTGTTCTAATGGCATTCCTGATTTGGGCATTACTACGATGGAAGACGTGCTCATTGACGCCCAAAGAATTACAGACAATGTAGATACACCGCTGCTGGTGGACATTGATGTTGGTTGGGGTGGGGCGTTTAACATCGCTCGTACCATTCGTAATTTTGAGCGTGCAGGGGTGGCAGCAGTACACATTGAAGACCAAGTCGCCCAAAAACGCTGTGGACATCGCCCCAACAAAGCCATCGTTTCTAAAGAAGAAATGGTTGATCGCATTAAGGCGGCGGTGGACGCTCGTGTGGACGAAAACTTCGTCATCATGGCTCGTACGGACGCTTTGGCGGTGGAAGGCTTGGATTCTGCCATTGAGCGAGCGGTGGTGTGCGTAGAAGCAGGGGCGGACATGATTTTCCCTGAAGCCATCACCGAAC
>JBHCHC010000023.1:0-3195 GCA_041802645.1 Moraxella sp.
ACAGCGGTACAGATAGTGAAGCGGTGCAACTGTCTAAACTTGGCTCGGGTAAGTGGGACAAGGCACGACAAAAGACCTTGACCGATATTTATGATGTGGCAGCAGAGCTCTTGAATGTACAAGCCAGACGCAACGCCAAACAGGGCATCAGCTTTGATATTGACATGATGCAGTATGAATTGTTTGCCAGTGGTTTTGCTTATGAAGAGACACCCGATCAGCAAAGTGCCATTCATGCGGTGATGTTTGACATGAAGCAAAATAAGCCGATGGATAGGCTTATCTGCGGCGATGTTGGTTTTGGCAAGACAGAAGTTGCCATGCGAGCGGCTTTTATTGCTGTGCAAGCAGGCTATCAGGTGGCGGTACTGGTGCCGACCACGCTACTGGCTGGTCAGCACGAGGACAGTTTTAAGGACAGATTTGCCGATTGGCCGATTAAGATTGAAAGTCTGTCACGTTTTGTTGGTAAAAAAGCTCAAGATAAGGTATTGGCAGACTTGGCAGAAGGCAAGGTGGACATCGTCATTGGTACACACCGTCTGCTCCAAGATGACGTGAGATTCAAGAGTCTAGGACTGATGATTATTGATGAAGAGCATCGTTTTGGTGTGCGTCATAAAGAAAAAATCAAAGCCATGCAGTCTGATGTGGATGCCTTGACCATGACTGCCACTCCTATTCCACGCACGCTTAACATGGCGTTGTCTGGCATGCAAGATATTTCTATCATTGCTACGCCACCTGCTAGACGACTTGCCATCAAGACCTTTGTTGCTGAAAAAAACGAGCAAACCACCAAAGATGCAATATTGCGTGAGATTTTGCGTGGTGGACAAGTATATTATCTGCACAATGATGTGGTAAGCATTGACACTGTTGCTGAAAACCTATCCGAGCTTATCCCTGAGGTGCGAGTGGGAGTCGCTCATGGGCAGATGGCAGAGCGTGAGTTGCATGACGTGATGAGTGATTTTTATCACAAAAAAACCAATGTGTTGGTTGCTAGTACCATCATTGAGACAGGCATTGATGTACCAAATGCAAATACCATCATCATCAACCGAGCTGATAAGTTCGGATTGGCACAGCTGCACCAACTGCGTGGTCGCGTGGGACGCTCGCATCATCAAGCGTATTGTTATTTATTTGTACCATCCATTAAGGGGCTGACAAGTGATGCCAAAAAACGCCTTGATGCCATCAGTCGAGCCAACACACTGGGAGCAGGATTCATGTTGGCAAGTGAAGATTTGGAGATTCGTGGGGCGGGTGAGATTTTGGGTAAGGAGCAGTCTGGCAATATGCAGACCATCGGCTTTGGGCTGTATATGGACATGCTTACCCGTGCCACCAAAGCCATAAAATCAGGTAATACACCCAGCTTGGCGACCCCGCTTGATTTGGTGAGTGACATCAATATTCATACATCTGCCCTGATACCAAGTGATTATTTGGCGGATGTGCATGAAAGACTGCTATTTTATAAGCGTATTGCTGGTGCTGAGACAGTGGATGAGTTGAATGAATTGCGTTCAGAGATGATAGACCGCTTTGGGGTGATGCCCACCGCTCTTGCCAACCTGTTCTTGGTACATAAAATGCGAGTGCAGAGTATGCCACTTGGTATTAGCAAGATTGATGTCACCGCCCATGGGCTAAGCTTTGAGTTTAAGACGGATACTCCTGTAGATGGTTTGGCGATTATCAAGCTCATTCAGTCCAATGACGGCTATCGCATGAATGGTGCAACAGGAATTAAGCATACTTTCAAAGAAGAAAAAGACGTGGTTGGTCGAACCAATGCGGTTTTTGAGCTTTTAAAATACTTTCATGGCAATGTGGTGATGACATCATGAATCTATTTGCATTGACTGCCTTATCTTTTGGCATGGCGATGGACGCCTTTGCTGTGGCGGTTGCCAAAGGAGCGAGCGATTCACATCCACGGTTTTTAAGAGCTTTGCAAGGTGGTTTATTTTTTGGGGTTGTGGAGGGTATTGCCCCGTTTATTGGCTATTACTTAGGTAAGGCGGCCGAGAGTTGGGTGCAAACCTTTGACCATTGGGTGGCGTTTGGACTACTTGGCGTGCTTGGCGTGCGATTTATCTATGCAGCGATGAATGGGGATGATGATGAAGATGATGGTGCACCAACACAAAACTTTGCTCTGATGCTTGTAACGGCCATTGCCACCAGTATTGACTCGGTGGTGGTGGGTGTGTCACTTGCCTTTTTGGAGGTAAACATCTATCTGGCGTGCGTGCTGATTGGGATTGCCACAACCATCATGGCAAGCGGAGGATTGTATTTGGGCAATCGCTTAGGAGCTAGATTTGGACGGTATGCCATGAGTGTGGGAGGACTGATGTTGATTGGTATCGGCGTGTTCATCTTGATCACACATTTATCATCGGGTGGTTAGTTGAGATGGCTTTGTCAATTGATGGGATTTTATTGATGCATCAAATCACCACCAAAAAGCATAAGCAAGAGGCATCACACCGCATTTCGACGAAATACTTCTCTTAGTTCAAAGCTGGTGTGTAGTTGGCTAACGCCGTCAATTTTGCTTAACCGATGCAGCAAAAACTCTTCATAGTGACTCATGTCACGTACTATAACTTTTAGCAAATAATCTTCTGAGCGTCCTGTGACCACACTACAGCTGACCACTTCATCAAAATTAGCGATTTGCTTTTCGAATTCACCAAAGCGTTCAGCAGTGTGCTTGTCCATGCTAACCGCCACAAACACTGACAGCGTATAGCCAAGTTGCATGGGGTTGGTTTTGGCGTGGTAGCCTGTGATCACACCCAATTCTTCTAGCCGCTTGATTCTGCGAATCACAGGGGTGGCGGACAAATTGACTTGCTCGCTGATGTCAGCAATGGCAAGGCGAGCGTTTTGGGTGAGTAGTTTTAGGATTTTATGGTCGGTGGCATCTAAATGAGTGGCGATGTTCATAAAAATCAACTAGTAGTGAAATTTTCTATTATTTTATCAAAATTTGGTAAATATTACCAAAACTGTCCAAAAAAATTTGTAAAATTGGTAAAAATTGAGAAAAAATTTTGGTATGATAATGCCATATAATTTTCAATCTTAATCGTTAATCTTAAAAAGTGAGTCTGTCATGTCAGCCCCAAAAATTACCCCAAAGAACCCTGCGTTTGATTTTACCAAATATCGTCC
>JBHCHC010000024.1:0-8972 GCA_041802645.1 Moraxella sp.
CAAGCAAAAGTGCTGTTCTCGTTGCATCTATGTCAATACAAAAGTATTTTATGATTTTCTTGAGTTTATAGACACTTAACTTACTGTTATACTTCATATTTCTAGTCTAGCATAGGTTAGGTTGCTAGTCTAGAGCCTTTTAAATTATTAAGAGCATCCATCAAAAATCCTTAATCACGCCATGAGGGTAGCCTTTAAATGAATGATAATTCATGTTATGTGTTGATTGCTGGGTTTTTTGAAAAGCAGCGTATGAGCACCAACCCAAGGCTTTCCAATATACATCAACAAATTTATCTGTATCTTTATGAAGTAAAAATCTGGCAAATTCAAAAGGAAGTTTTATCTTACTGATAAAATCTGAATCATATTCGCTGCAATAAATGTCAAGATGATGGTAGCGAGCCAAGCGATATAGGGACTGAGGTGACCACGGTCTGCCAACATGCGTGGGGTCATCATAATAAGATAAGATGAGATTTAAGTGTTGGTCAAAAGGATAGCTGAATAAAGTAGAGCGGTCAGAAGGAGCTTCAATAAAAAGATACCCTCCCACCTTTAAGGTCCTGACCATTTCGGAGAAATACACAAGCGGGTTTTTTAAATGCTCGATGACGTGTTGAGAGATAACAAAATCAAATTGATTGCTATGCACCCCACCAAACACACCATCCAAGTCTAAGGAGGTGGTGTAGTGAATGTCTGTTAAATCATCTCGATTCTTAATGTCATAACCGAATAATTGATAGCTGTCATTCTTTAATGCAAGGTTTTTTAAAAAATGACCTTCCCCGCAGCCAAAATCAGCAATACGAGCATGATTGGGAATGCTGTTTATTATTTTATCCAGTAAACTCTGTTTTTTTATCAAGCATGTTCTGTTCCAAATGAAAATAAGATGATAGCAAAAAGCAAAAATCAGCACAAATGATTTAATTCATGCGTCATTTTCATGATTCTAAGCCTTTTTAGTTCATCGCCGATTTGCTTTCCTGTTAGTGATGGGTTGATATCATCTATGGTAACGGCATGATAAAGCATTAAGGCGGTTTTAAGGTATTTACGTGAGATGGATTTATCAGTCATGATCTCTATGGTCTCAATAAGTTCAAATAAAATCGTATCATCTTTTTGGGCTTTGGTGTGTTCGATGAGATGAAGCAGCTTTTCGGCATTTAGGTGGTAAATATCAATCAGCTCTAAATAATGCGTTGATAATAATTGGGTAAATCGAATGACAATGTTTGGGGGTAATAATCGCTCAAAAAGGGATTTTTGTTTATCTGCATCATCTAAAAGACCATGGGCTAATAATGCAAATAAGATGTGATGGGGTTTGCCATGAGCTTTTTTTAAAAACTTAAATGTATTTTGGCGTATTTGGGTGTTTTGCCAAACAGCATCTAATTCTGGCAATAGATGCTTTAAGATATCCAGCTCAAAGAGTATCTCAAAAAAAGCAAAACCATATGCCTCATCGAGTGCCTTGGTGCATTCTGTCCAGATTCGCTCACGACTAAGGTGTGACAACTCGCCTTGACGAGCAATCTGTTTCATCAGCATGGCGGTATCAGGGGCGACGGTAAAGCCAAGCTCATAAAAACGTGCATAAAAACGTGCCACTCGCAAGACTCGCAAAGGATCTTCGCTAAACGCAGGCGATACATGACGTAAGCATTTATTTTGCAAGTCAAGCTGTCCACCATAGGGATCTATCACCCCTCCTGTGGGGGTGTCGTCAAACAGACCAAGTACAGGCATGGCTAGGGCATTGATGGTCAAGTCTCGTCTGGCTAAGTCATCTTCTAGACTGACCCCTTTGGTAAAAACAGCAAAGCCTTGATAGCCGTTGCCATTTTTGCGTTCGGTACGAGCTAAAGCGTATTCATCATGGGTGTATGGGTGTAAAAAGACAGGAAAATCTGCTCCCACTTGAGTAAAACCCTGACTCAGCAAATCATCAGCACCTGCACCCACCACCACAAAATCTTTATCCTTGATGGGGCGATTTAACAAAGCATCTCTTAATGCACCACCGACCAAATAGACATTCATTAAGGGTATCCAAAACAGCCTTCATTAAGCTTAAAATTAATTGTGTCATTGTAGCTTAATTTTAACCATAAAAAAAGCACTCAATGATGAGTGCTTTTTGGTGGGTAAGATTACACCATGTCCTGAGCATCTGAGACACTCAGTGCTGTCATGTTGACAATGCGACGTGCAGTTGCTGAGGGGGTTAGGATGTGAATGGGTTTGTCAGCACCGAGCAGGATAGGGCCTAGGGCGGCTGAGCCTGTGGCGGTTTTGAGTAAGTTAAAGGCGATGTTAGCAGCATCTAAGGTTGGCATGATGAGCAGGTTTGCTGAGCCTTCCAGGGTGCTAAATGGGAAGTTATATTGACGAAGTGCCACATCAAGTGCCACGTCGCCATGCATTTCACCATCAAACTCAAAGTCCACATTCATCTGAGTTAAAAGTTCACGCACTTTACGCATTTTAACAGCAGATTCACGGTCTGATGTACCAAAGTTAGAATGAGAAAGTAGGGCGACTCGAGGTGTGATACCAAAACGACGTACCGCCTGTGCAGCAAGAACGGTCATCTCGGCGAGTTCTTCGGCACTTGGGTCTTCATTGATGTAAGTATCAGCAATGAATAGATTGCGATTTTGCATGAGTACGGCGCTCATGGCATAGTAGTTGGATACATTAGCACGCTTGTCGATGATGCGACGTAGGTAATTAAGATGTAGATGATAGTAGCCAAACGTACCACAAATCATGCCATCAGCATCACCGAGCTCCACCATTAATGCACCATGCAAGGTGGTCTTACGGCGAACGTCACGACGAGCCAATTCTAAGCTGACGCCATCACGCTGAGCACTCTGATAGTAGTACTGATAATAGGTTTCGTTTTTGGGGTTGGTGTGAGGATCAATGATGGTGATGTTCTCACCGTCTACCAAGCGAAGTCCTAAGGCTTTGATTTCTTGGTTGATAAAATCATGACGACCAAGCAAAATGGGCTTAGCAATCTGCTCATCCACCACCACTTGCACAGCACGCAAGACGTCAATGTCCTCGCCCTCAGCATAGACAATGCGTTTGGGGTCTTTTTTCGCCTTGTTAAAGACAGGTTTCATGGCAAGGGCGGTATTATAAATGAACTCAGAGAGTTTTTGGCGATAGGCACCAAAGTCCTCGATTGGCAGAGTTGCCACACCTGTATCCATAGCAGCCTTAGCAACGGCGGGGGCGATTTCTAGGATGAGGTTTGGTTCTAGCGGACCAGGAATGAGGTATTCTCGACCAAAGGACTTGCTTGTTTCATCTTTTTGACTGTCAGCAGAGGGAGTAGACTCGGTGTGTGCCATGGCAGCGATGGCATAAACGCAAGCAAGTTTCATCTCTTCGTTAACAACAGTTGCACCAACGTCTAATGCACCACGGAAAATATAGGGAAAACATAGGGCGTTGTTAACTTGGTTGGGGTAATCCGAGCGACCTGTTGCCATGATGACGTCAGAGCGTACTGCATGAGCAAGCTCTGGCATAATCTCTGGGGTGGGGTTGGCTAGGGCAAAAATGATGGGGTCTTTTGCCATGCTACGCACCATGTCTTGGGTGACCACGCCTGGTCCTGAGAGTCCTAAAAAGACATCAGCACCAACCATGACTTCTGCCAATGTGGTCTTATCAGTATCACGAGCAAAACGCGCTTTAGATTCATCTAGATTCTCACGAGTGCTGGTGATGACGCCTTTTGAGTCGAGTACATAAATGTTCTCTTTTTTGACGCCCAATGCCACAGCCAGATCAAGACAGCTGATGGCTGCTGCACCTGCTCCTGAGCAGACTAGGGTAATCTCATCAATTCTTTTACCGTTTAGTTGTAGAGCGTTTAGGAGTGCTGCGGCTGAGATGATGGCTGTTCCGTGTTGGTCATCATGGAACACAGGAATATTCATGCGTTCACGAAGTTCACGTTCAATATAAAAACACTCTGGAGCCTTAATGTCCTCTAAGTTGATGCCACCGAATGTCGGCTCTAAGCTTGCTACGGTCTCGATGAATTTATCAGGGTCAGTCTCATCGATCTCAATGTCAAATACGTCAATGCCAGCAAACTTCTTAAACAGGACACCTTTACCTTCCATGACAGGTTTCGATGCTAAAGCACCAATATTTCCTAAACCAAGCACTGCTGTACCGTTGGTGATGACACCAACCAGATTGGAGCGAGCGGTGTATTTGGCAGCAAGTTTGGGATTTTTTTCAATTTCAAGACAAGGAACCGCAACGCCAGGCGAGTAAGCTAGAGCAAGGTCACGTTGGTTGGCAATCTGTTTGGTGGGAGTGACTGAGATTTTGCCAGGTCTGGGGTGTTCATGGTAATGCAGAGCATTTTGTTCAAACTGTAAACGCTGAGCATCCACCTCAGAGTCAAAAGCGGTGTCTTGAGTTTTATCCTGTTCGGGGACATTTTGGTGAGCCATGATGTGTTCCTGTTTTGTGAAAATAAGCTGTGTTATTCTAACATGATTTTGGGGTCGGTGCTAGAATTTGTTAAAAGGTGATTTGGTGAATTCCTTGCAAAAAAATGCCACCAATACTGTTGGTGGCATTTTGCTTTGTTGGATTTGAGTGAGTGCGTTAAGACATTAGAGTCTGTTTTTTTGCCATTCTGATATTAATCATCAGCATGGCAATAACAATACCCAGACCAATCAAATCCGTGATGGTCTCGGGGACAATCAGACAAAACGCTCCAATCGCGGTAACGATTCTTCCCCAAAGTGGGATGACCGCCTTAAAGTAACCTTCTACCGCTGCCGACAGGGCAAGCACACCAACAACAGAAGTAACAGCAACTGAGGCGATAACATGCCAAGCAGGCATGGCAAATTCTTTGGCAGTCACAGCCACGTCAGTAACATCAATCAGCATCATGTTGGGGTTATACACGAACATGAACGGTACAATAAATCCTGCCAATGCTAATTTTAATGATTGCCAGCCTGTCTTCATGGGATCGCCTCCAGAGATGCCCGCCCCTGCAAAAGCAGCCAATGCCACCGGAGGGGTGATGTTGGCAAAAATGCCAAAATAAAACACGAACATATGAGCCACCAGTATCGGCACATCAAAGGTTGCCAAGGCAGGTGCTGCCATGGTGGCGGTGATGATATAGGCAGGAATGGAGGGCAACCCCATGCCAAGCACCATCGAGGCAACCATGGTCAAAAATAAAGTCAAAAACAGCGAACCTGCACCGAGTGTGACAATCGAGGAAGTCATAACAGTGCCAAAGCTGGTCAAATTCACAACTCCGATGACCACACCCACCACCGCACACGCTGCCATCACAGATAGGGATTGTTTGGCACCATCTTCAAATGCTGCCAAAATATCCTTAAAGCCCATGCGGGTTTCAGGGCGTAACCAACTGATCACAATGGTTGCACCAATGGTGTAAGCAGCAGCATAACCAATTGGAATGTTCTTAGCCAGTAACACCACCAAGAATACAATGGGTAGCAACATATGACCGCGAGCTTTTAAAACTTCTTTGGCACGAGGTAAATCTGCCTTGGCAATGCCACGCAAATCGAGTTTACCTGCTCTAAAATGAACCTGTGCAATCACGCCTAAATAATACAAGAGTGCAGGCAAAATGGCTGACATGGCGATGGTGCTGTATTTGACCCCTGTGGTCTCTGCCATGATAAAAGCAGCTGCCCCCATGATGGGTGGCAGGATTTGCCCGCCAACAGAAGCACTGGCTTCTACCGCTCCAGCAAACTCTTTGCTATATCCAACTCGTTTCATGAGTGGGATGGTAAACGCCCCTGTGCCCACGACATTAGCAACAGCGGCACCGTTAATACTGCCCATAAAGCCACTTGAAATGACCGCAACCTTGGCAGGACCACCTTGTTTGTGACCTGCCAAAGCCAATGCCAAATCATTGAACAGCTGACCCATGCCTGAGCGTGCCAAGAACGACCCAAACAAGATGAACAAGAAAATAAAAGTCACAGACGCACCAATGGCGGTAGAATATAACCCTTCGGTTTTTAGGTAGAGCTGCCCAAAAATATCGCCAAAGTCATAGGGACGTGTCAAGAGACGGTCAGGCATGAAATCCATGTGGCTGATGAAAGGATATGCCAAGAATATGAGAGCAAAAATCGGCAATATCCATCCTGTGATTCGTCGTGCCATCTCCATGACCACCACCACAGTGATGATGGCAAAGATGACATCTAATTGATTGGGAATGCCACCTCTGACGGTGACAATCTCTTGATATTGCCATATCAAATATCCTGCCCCAGATAATGCCAAAACCACCCAAATCCAATCATACCAAGCTACTTTTTGGCGACTGGATTTTTTGGAGGGAGGATAAATTAAGAATATCAGTGCTGCCCCTACCGCCACATGGATAGAACGTTGGACAATCTCTGGTAGGGGATTAAAGGTGATGTATAAATGAAATATTGAATATAAAATGGCGATGCCTGCAATCACATAACGCACCCATTGATTTTGGGGGTTTCTGGTTACAGACTCTCGGTCAAATTTTTCTAAAATTTCTTGGGCTTTGCTCTCAGACACAGGTGTGTCATCAGCATGGGGTGTGTTCGTCATGTCATTCTCTGTTATTGTTGTCAATAAAATTGGTGTCAAGTAAGCATGATTGTAAGCGATAAACATGCCAAAAGCTAAGCTTTGCTGGGGCAATATGTATGTTGCTGTATTGTGGAACTCTCTTGTAGATGGATAAAATTTGACCTTCGGCAAGAATTTCACCCTGCATATTGCTCGATACGACCCAATCTATGTATGGCATGGGCTGATTGATGAGTTGTCCAACATAGCCTGAGGGGGCATCGGTGGGTTTGCCTGTGCTGGGTACGCCCGCCCCGAATGTTTGTGTATAAGTTTTGGTTAAAATCAGCGTATCATCTGTTAACTCATAAACTTCTTGCCAATACTGTTTCTCCACCGAGTGCTTCCATTTCAAAATAAACTGGTCGGGCAGAATACAGCTAAATTGCACATGATGATTTTTTGTGGCGTCAGGCAAGGTTAGCATGACCACTGTTTTTTTGAAAGAAAAAGCACAAATCAGACAAAGAGTAACCATAGCCACGATGAGCATGGCTATGGTCTTTTGGGTGTCTTGCTGATGAGTCAAAAAGATGTCACCACAGCAGAAAGATTATTTCTGCTCTTGGGCGGCAGCCTCCGTGGTTTGAGCTTGAGTATCAGCAGGTTTGCTTGCCTCTGTCGCTCCAACTTCATCATAATAGCGTTTTGCACCTGCATGAAGAGGGGCAACCAAGCCTGTTTGGGCGTTGGCTAGAGTGATGTCTTTGGCTGCTTGGTGGGCATTTTGTAGGGCAGGCAAGTTTTCAAATAATGATTTGGTCAAAAGATAAACGTCATTTTCGCTCAAATCACTACGTACCACCAATGCATTTAAGATGGCTGCAGTTGGAATGTCTTCGGTGTTGCTATAAGTGCCTTTGGGGATATTCATGGGAATGAAGTAGGTTTTGGTTTTGGCGATTTCTGCCAATTTATCAGCAGGCACAGACACCATTTGGAGTTTAAAGCCTTGCTCTAATTCCATCAAAGAAGAGTTTGGCAGACCACTGGTTAAGAAAGCAGCATCTAATTTGCCTGATTTTAGACCATCAGCTGCTTCGGCATAGCCTAAATAATCCACTTTAACATCATTATAAGTGATACCAAAACCCTCTAACAGGGCACGAGTGGCAACTTCTACACCAGAGCCTTGAGCACCAACGGCAATGCGTTTACCACGTAGATCTTCAATACTTTTGATGCCCGAAGCTTGAGAGGCGACGATTTGGACGTAGTTGGGATATAGGCTTGCTACTTGTGAGATGTTGGCAAGAGGTGCTTTAAAGTTGCCGGTACCACTGACGGCTTCGTTTAGAGCATCACTCATCACAAATGCCATTTCTAGTTTTTTCTGATCAAGCAGGTTTAAATTTTCAACCGATGCACCGGTGGTTTGTGTTTTTGCGTTAACGCCATATTTGGCAGCATAACCCTCAGACAGTGAAGTGCCGATGATGTTATAAGGACCTGAAGCACCGCCCGTACCGATGGTGACGAACTTAGTTTCAAGTTTGTCGCTAGCCCCAGCGGCAGCTTGACTGCTGTCTGCAGCTTTGTCGGCAGGTTTATCACCACCACAGGCGGTTAGTAGAACGGTAGTGCCGATGAGGCAGGCAAGGGCAAAACGGTTTAGCTTCATAATAGACTCCTTATCAGGGTTGAAGTGATGACTTTACTCAAATGTGCTTTAGGAATGTTCCTGTATCATCATTTAGAAACATAAAGATGTTATATGATACAATATTTTTACAATTAGTACAGTAAATTTTGTCACGACATTGTCATGGTTTGTAAAACACGATGAACTTGATTATCCATGAAAGTGAATGCATAAAACAGCCCAATAAAATACAGTTAGATGCTAAGCCAACCAAATTTAATGACGTTATCATAAATGATTTTTAGAGCGATGAGGGTTAGTAGCCATGGTAAGGCGGCTTTGACCCACCGAAGAGGTAAAAGTCCTCGCAGCTTGACCCCTGCCCATGAACCCAAAGAGGCTGATACCACCATGAATAAAATCACTTGCCAGTGGTCAAAAAAGCGAAAACCCAAACTCACATACACCACGATTTTTAGGGCGTGAATGAGTGACATCATGAGCGAGCCGACTGTGACAACAACGTCGTTATTGTCGTATTTTTTCATGAGTAAAGGCATATGCAAAGGACCAGGTGCTCCTACAAACAGACCAATCCCTGTCTGCACAAATCCGATGAGATAGAAGTTTTCAAAACTTTTTAATAGGCGATTGATCAGAGTTGACCATTGTGTTAGTAAAATATAGATGGCAATAAAAAGTGGAATCA
>JBHCHC010000025.1:0-39332 GCA_041802645.1 Moraxella sp.
GAAAGTACAATGGCATTGACAAGAAACACTTTCATCTTTTTATCAAAGAATGTGAGTTTCGTTTTAACTATGGTACACCATCTAATCAGCTTAAAGTATTGAGAAAATGGTGTGGGATTTAGGCTAATCTACTACAGCCCCAAAAATATTGTTTATTCTTTTGATTTTTATCATCATTTAATAGCCACTTGACCGCCTAAATCACAAGCTGTCTAGACCTCGCTGCAAATCCTTGATGATATCCGCCACATTTTCAAGTCCGACCGACAGACGAATCAGTCCATCATTCACACCTGCATCAACCCTCTGCTCAGGGGTCATGCGAAAATGGGTGGTACTGGCGGGGTGAGTGATGGTGGATTTGGCATCGCCTAGGTTGTTGGTGATGCTAATAACTCTGGTATTATCAATGACGTGCCACGCCTGTGCCTTATCCGCTACTTCAAAGCCAATAATCGCCCCAAATGCCCCGCCCTGCACGTCTAGGTAGGTATGCTGAGATTTAACCAGCTCATGACTTGGGTGTGTCGCCAGTCCTGAAAAATGTACTTTTTGTACCTTTGGGTGGTTTTCCAAAAACTTAGCGACTTGATTGGCGTTTTCGCAGTGAACTTTCATGCGAATAGACAAGGTCTCTAACCCCTTTAACAGCACCCACGCATTAAAGGGTGACAGGCTAATGCCTCCTGTCCGTACCACGCCAAAGGCTTTTTCCATCAGCTCATCCGAGCCGACCAACGCTCCGCCAAGTACCCTTCCTTGCCCATCAATGTATTTGCTTGCTGAATGAATGACCACATCTGCTCCAAGCATTAGAGGCTTTTGAATCGCAGGTGTGGCAAAACAGTTATCCACCATGAGCAGTGCATCATTGGTATGGGCAAGATTTGCCAAAAATCGCAAATCAGCAATCTGTGCCAAAGGATTGCTTGGGCTTTCGCAATACAACACACGGGTATTTGGCTTAATCGCCTGCTCCCAAGCGGTGTTGTCAAAGCAGTCTACATAGTCCACTGCCACACCAAACGCCTTAAAATAGGTGTCAAAAAGTGCCACTGATGAGCCAAACAACTGCTTGGCACAAAGCAGATGATCGCCCGCCTTCAAATACGCCAAGCACATGGTTAATATCGCCCCCATGCCGCTGGCGGTCGCCACACAACGTTCACCCCCTTCTAATAAGGCAAGCCGTCTTTCAAAGGCTCGCACAGTAGGGTTGGTATGGCGACTATATACATTGCCCTTTTTGGTGCCGTCAAAGTGGTCAGCGGCATCTTTGGCAGACTTGTATACGTAGGAGCTGGTGGTAAAAATCGCTTCGCCATGCTCACCTTCGTCCGTACGGTGATAACCGCCACGGATTGCCAAGGTCTCTTCAAAAAAGCCAAGGCTAGGGTCTAGGGCGTCAGATTGCCAGTTGTCATCTAAAGTAGTCATTATCAGTTCCTGTCTTGGGTTCTAAAAATAAAAAGTAGCAAAATCATGCAACGTAGCCATATGGCAAAGCCACAAAAGCCAGATCGCTACATTCGTCATCACTTAATCATCAATCATCAGCTTTGCCATCGTCTTGGCTTGATATTGCAATAAAAAATGACTGCCCTTCAAATGAATCACGGTTAAGTCATCAAAAATTCGCCTAAATTCATTGATATGACGCCCTAAAACTAAATGGTCATGACTTGCTGCAACATAGACACAAGGGAGGTCGAGTTTTTTATTGGCATGAATGGGGCAGGCATTGGCAATGTTTTTTAATCGGTGAATGAACATGGTTTTGATTCTTGGTTGACTTAATTGTGACAAAACTTCTTTAAATAACATCATCATTTTGTCATCAAAAAACCCATAAAATATCCAATGTCCTATCATGAATTCGCGTAACCAGTTTGGACAAACATTTAAGAACATCACCAAACTTGGCACAACAACATCAGCCCATTTTGCCATGAAGGAGGGGCAGGATAAAAATCCGCCCACAAAGTAAACTTTCTCTATATTGATGACTGCATGAATGTCTTGATGTGATAGAAGCTCATAAGCCAACAAGCCACCATAAGATTCAGCGATGATGGTGACAGGTTCGTGATGAAATTGATGTTTGATGTCATTTTTCAAGATATTGACCTGATGGCAAATGTCTTGGTTGTCATGCTCATTCATGTCATGCACCAATGAAACAACACAATAAGCATTTAGCTCTTCAAGTAACGGCTTAAATAAAAGATTTGTGCCGTCCATCCCTGAAATTAGTACTAAGTTTTTTATCATGGCTTTTACATCATCAGTAAGAAACCGGTCATTCTTTGACATCAAACACTTTTTTAAGATAAGCCAAATAAGTGTCATCATCAATCATCGTCTTACCGGGGCTATCTGAGAGTTTGGCGACAGGCTGACCGTTACATTCAACCAGTTTTAGCACGATGTTAAGCTGAACAAGCCCCATGTCATTGGTAAGATTCGTGCCAATCCCAAAGCCTGTTTTTATCCGCTTTTTAAAATACTCATGCAAATCCCACGCCTTTTGCAAGGTCAGTCCATCACTGAACGTGAGAGTCTTAGTTTTGGGGTCGATTTTGAGTTTTTCATAATGCGCGATTGCTTTATCCCCCCATTCATAAGGGTCGCCACTGTCATGTCTTAATCCATCAAAAAGTTTGGCAAAATACAAATCAAAGTCACGCAAAAATGCATCCATGCCCACAACATCAGTAAGTGCCACGCCCAAATCACCGCGATACTCTCGCACCCAGCATTCTAAGGCTGCTTTTTGACTGTCACGCAAACGCACATCAAGAGCTTGAAAGGCTTGCATGAACTCATGTGCCATCGTCCCGATGGGCGTAATCCCTAAGGTTTTTGCAAGATAAACATTGGATGTGCCACGAAAGATGCTCGGCGATGACTCTGCCAACGTACGCACCACATGGTAATGCCACTCCCGAGAGTAGCGACGACGTGTACCAAAGTCTGCCACCGAAAAGGCAGGAGAGTCCATCTCAGAGAGTTCTAGCATTTCATAATGCTTTAATACTTGTACCTTCTCATCAAGGCGTTTTTGACCTTCTATCAGAGCATTAGGGTCATTTAGGCGTTCATAATACAGCTGATTAACAATGCACAGGACAAAAATTTCAAAAAACATCGCCTGTATCATCGCCCCTTGTATCTCAATATTTAGACGATTATCGCTGTCGGTGGAAACTTTAATAAAACGACGTTTTAGTTGAAATAGCTCTAAATAATCTACAAAGTCAGGCTTGATAAAACGCAAACTTCTTAAATAATCCAACTCGTCTTGTTTAAAACGTAATTGACATAAAAAGTCAAGTTGCTGCTCCAGATCATCCTTAATCTCACCAAGAGGATAAGCCGTCTCATCGTTATTACGGCAGCGGAAATGATACACGCCATACGTCTGAGGAAATTGATGGAGCATGGCTTGGAGCATAGTAAATTTATACAGGTCATTATCAAGCAAGGAGGTGATGATGGGCGTATCAGACATGAGGTTTTTTTCCTAAAAATTTGGACTATGATAACAAATTTTTGGGGCAAATGGGGGATTTTGTGCTGTCGGGCAAAAATTTCGCCCTATGTGCTTGGTTGTACCCAATGCAAAATGCCATCTTCAATTTTGTAAATCCATACCAAATCATTTGCACATGGCAATACCCCAACTTTTTACCGCTCTATGAGGCATGACATTGATGTCTGACAGCAATAGACCTACCGAGCATTAACATCTTCAAAACTTATAGGCTGGGTTTTGCTTGTTGTATTATTCATCCGTATATTTAACAGGTGTTGGCACAGGCTTTGTCAGCTCCTCTTTAGAATCATATATTTAATGGTGTGTCTGCATCACCAAACCATCATTATGATTGCCTCAGCTTAACCCTTTAATCTTCGTACAACAGCTTCCATATCGTCGGCACGGGCAATCATGGACACGCACGCCACACCATCTGCGCCTTTTGCTCGCACGACATGGGCATTTGTAACATCAATACCACCAATGGCGACAAGCGGACGCTCACCAATCATGGCTCGCACCTGTCTCACCATATCCGCACCCACCGCACATCCTGCATCTGACTTAGAGCGTGTATCAAACACCGCTCCTATCGCCAAATAATCCACCAAATCATGTCGCACACTAACCGCTACCTCATCGAGTGAGCTGTGAGATAATCCCACAAACGCCCGTCCACGGCATAGCTGAGCCACCTCAAAAACATCCATGTCCGTCTGTCCTACATGAACACCATCGGCTCCAATATCAAGACACAGATGAACATCATTATTGATAACAAACGGCACATCATATTCATGGCATAGTTTTTGGCAATCTAAAGCAAGTTCTTTTATTTGATTGGGGCAAGTTAGGGCGTTATCACCTTTTTCACGAAATTGATAACAAGTAATTCCTGCTTGTAAGGCAAGCTTTAGCACCGAAAGCAGTCGTTGTTGTGGTGTGGACTCAGGACGGTGCGTGCAGTCTTGTGTGCCTGCAACAAAATAGACATTAAGAATGGATTTATCAAACACCGCAGCTCCTTTAGCTTGAAGGTTTTGGGAATTGTTTAATACAAATAACTTTGCAATAAATAATAGGGTTGTTTTTTACCATTTATGCTAAGAACTGGTGGTATATGGTCACGCACCGCATTTTAAAAATTGCCAATTAACCCATCCTATTTTACCCCTCCCAAAACGCCCAATGATTGACCGCACCATGTCCTTGTCCAATAGTAGGAGCGGTGCTAATGGCTTGACTAATCAAGTGTTTGGCGGTTTTGATTGCATCTGCCACCCCCACTCCTTTGGCAAGCTCTGCCGTGATACATGCTGAAAAGGTACACCCCGTGCCGTGTGTGTTTTTGGTTTGGGTGCGAACACTTTGCACCTGCCAAATTTTACCCGTTTCATCCATTACCCAATCGATGCACATGGCACTTTTTGAGTTTTGACTGTGCCCACCTTTGATGATGACCGTCTTTGCTCCCATGTCTTGTAAAGCGTACAATGCCCGTGTCATATCATCATCATTGACTATCGTTATGCCTGTCAACACCTGAGCTTCAGGCAGGTTGGGTGTGATGACATCCGTTAATGGGATGAGCCGTCTTAGGCTGTCTTTTGCATGGTCATCAAGTAGCGGCTGCCCGCCTTTGGCAATCATCACAGGGTCTAACACCACTTGCCCAAATGGGCGATTTTGCAGAAAACGCCCTACAGTATCAATGATGTCAGGCGTGCCAAGCATGCCTATTTTACAAGCACCTATCTCAAAATCATCGCTGATGGCGGTCAGCTGGGCATGAATGTGGGCAGTTGGTAGATGATGAATGTCCCACACGCCTTGTGTGTTTTGGGCAGTTGTGGCGGTAATTACACTTGTGCCGAACACTTGCCTCATGGTAAAGGTTTTTAAATCCGCCTGAATCCCTGCCCCACCGCCAGAGTCTGACCCTGCAATGGTTAGGGCTTGGGCAGGACGTTGGGTGTGTGTATTTATATGAACATGGTTCATGCTTCCTCCACAAATCTTACGTAGCTGGCAACCTCCTCAGGGGTGATACCACCCAATGCATCCAAAAAGCGATACATAAATGTACCACTTTGACTAAGTGACAAACCTTTGCTGGCAAGTTCGCCCGCAATGGCAAATGTGGCACAGGCGTTGATGGCTCCTAGCAAATGCTGCTCACGCCCTGCCACCGCCAAAAAGGCCCCCACCACCGCACTTAATAGACAGCCTGTGGCGGTAACTTTAGGCAAAAGTGGCGTGCCGTTGGTGAGTGCGACAACCCGCTTACCGTCTGAGATATAGTCAATCTCACCTGTCAAAATAGCAATGGTACGATACTTTTGGGCAACCTTCTGACAAATACTTGCCAAATCCGCATCGCCACACCCTGCATCCACACCTTTGGCTTGCCAATCTGCCTCCGCCAAAAACGCAAGCTCGCCTGCATTACCACGAATGGCATCAAACCGCACCATTTGGCTAATCTCGCTAACGGTAGACTGGCGTAGATCACTTGCTGATACTGCCACGGGGTCTAGCACGACAGGAATGCCATGAGCGTTGGCAGTTTGCCCTGCGATTATCATGGCGGATGTTTTGGCATCTGATGGTGTGCCGATATTGAGCACGACTGCACTACTGATTTTGGCAAGCTCTGCCATCTCTGATGGAGACTCTGCCATCATGGGGGATGCACCGATGGCAAGCAGCCCATTGGCGGTAAAATTAGCAGAAACCAAATTGGTGATGTTATGAATGAGGGGGTTTTGAGTACGGACTTTACTGATTAAATCCAAGGGATATGCAGTCATGGGTTTTCCTTTTGTTAAAAAAACACAGTCAAAACCCACGCCAACAGCGCGTTGTTATCGTCAATTTTCATCAATTTCCTACGTCAGTTTTAACTGTATCAGGTTCACGGGTATCATCTCAGCCTATAAAAGCACCCCGATTGATGGGCTCGATTATAACAAAGGGATAAGGAGGTATGCAAGAGTGTAAATCAGACAAATTAGCAGATGGTTTTTATTTTTCACAAAATAGCGTAAAATAGTCATTATTTGACAAACCAAATACAGTCATGACCCTAAACCTAGCACAATTAGACCTCTCCTCCTTACAATGGGATGACCTACACACCTCCCTCCACCCAAATGCTGAATATAACGCCACACATGATGCCATGGTTGCTCGCATTTTGACACGCATTGACGACAAAAAAAACAACCAAACTCACCCTGATGAGTTATGGATTGTAGAGCATGAAGATGTTTACACCTTAGGGCAGGCAGGCAAAGAAGAGCATATTTTATATAAAACTAACACACCAATCATTAAAACCGACCGTGGTGGACAGGTTACATGGCATGGCATGGGACAGTTGGTGATGTATTGGCTTTGGGATTTACACCAACTTGGCATGGGCGTGCGAGAGCTGGTAAGTCACGCTGAGCAAGCGATAGAGGACGTGGTGAGTGAATACCTCCCAAGCAACTTAACCGCTCGTGCACGCCGTGATGCTCCCGGCGTGTACATCTATAATACTCACGGTGACATGCTTGGCAAGATTGCCAGTCTTGGCTTTAAAATCAAGCAAGGACACAGTTATCATGGCATCGCCATCAACCTTAGCAATGATTTGACTGCTTTTAATGCCATCAATCCTTGTGGCTATGCAGGCATGAATATGGTGAAATTATCCCAATTTGGCAAATTTGATACAGCCCAAACCCATGAATTTATTCACAAATTAATGATTAATATCCAAAAGCGGCACAGCGGTCAAACCACATTAAGACCGACAGAGCCAGCAAAACAACAGTTATAAAACCGCTTTATCCAGCATTTGCCGAATTATTCACACCTTATTCACCAATAGATTCGGCACTCTTTATCAAGGACTTGCCTAAGATAACTAAAAAGCACCATGATGTGATGTGGCACCTGATAAGCCCATGACCATTTGACATCACAGATGATGATACCTTAAACTGTACTAATACCTCAATTTACCCAACTAACGCCGATGGTGAGATTTGCAATATGCCATTATTCACAACCCATATGCAAAAACATCATAAATTGATGATTGCACTTAGGGTGGTTTGATATTACAATGGCAGAGTTTTGACCATCTTTAATTTATTTATTCATTCTATTGGAGAATTTTATGGCAGATTTTAACAAAATCTTAGATGCAGGCGATGTGGACGCAGGCGAGATTAACGTGGTGGTAGAGATTCCTACTGGCTCAAACCACAAGATTGAATGGAATCGCAAATTGGCATGCTTTGAGCTTGACCGTGTTGAACCCATTGCCTTTGCTAAGCCTTGCAACTATGGGTTTATCCCGCAGACGCTTGATGAAGATGGCGATGAGCTTGATGCTTTGATTATCACAGAGCAGCCTTTAACTACAGGTATCTTTCTAAAAGCCAAAGTCATCGGCGTGATGAAGTTTGTGGACGATGGTGAAGTGGACGACAAAATCATCGTCGTACCTGCTGATGATCGCAATAACGGAAACGCATACAACAGTCTTGATGACCTACCAAAACAACTCATCAAACAGCTAGATTTTCACTTCAACCACTACAAAGACCTAAAAAAAGCAGGCACCACTAAGGTTGAAGGCTTTTTTGGGATTGATGTTGCCAAAGAAGTCATCAAAGAGAGTCAAAAACGTTGGACTGAGCAAGCTTAATTCGTAGTGACAACCATTCGCTCAGCAGTGAGTATGAGCCGTCCAATAAATTTGGGCGGTTTTTGTCATAAATGTTTGCTCCTTTTTATTAAGTATATTATAATAATAGATTAACTTTTAACATTGTGAAATGTTACACTCCCCGCACAGGATATTTTTTTATGACCACCTCCCACTCCCACGCTACCAACATCACTTTTAAGACTCCAGAACACGAAACTTCAACCCAAGATAAGCCCCAAGGCGAGAAACTCCAAAAGCTTCTAGCACGCATGGGTTTGGGTTCACGTCGTCAATTAGAAGAAATCATCAAGGCAGGACGAATCTCAATTAATGGCAAAGTTGCCATTTTGGGTGATAGAGCCGATGTCAGCGATGAGATTCGTGTGGATGGTCGCTTGGTTCGCCTAAAAGCCGAACGTGAAAAACGTCGCCGTGTCATTGCCTACTATAAACCTGAGGGTGAAATTTGCTCCATGTCAGACCCTGAGGGTCGCCCGACTGTCTTTGACCGCCTGCCTAAGCTGACAGGGGATAGATGGGTAATGGTTGGTCGTCTCGACATCAACTCATCAGGACTTTTGCTATTCACCAATGACGGTGAACTTGCTCATCGACTCATGCACCCCTCCAATGAGGTGGTGCGTGAATATGCCGTACGCGTTCTTGGCGAGGTAACCCCAGAGATTGCACAAAATCTGACCCGTGGTGTAGCGTTAGAAGATGGCATGGCTAGATTTGACGACATCAAAGAAGGTGGTGGCACAGGTGTGAATAAGTGGTATCACGTTACCATCAAAGAAGGTCGCAAGCGTGAAGTTCGTCGCATGTTTGAGTCGCAAACACTAAAAGTCTCTCGCCTAATTCGTACCCGTTATAGCACCATGATATTACCCAAAGAGCTAAAAACAGGAAGATTCATTGAGTTAGACGCCAAAGCGATTGATGCCTTAGTGCGGTCGGTAGGTTTACGCTCTCGCCAAGGTACAGGTCTAAATACCTCTGCCAAAGAAAAGCAAGCTCGCATCCACAAAAAGCCCCTACCCGCTCGTGAGATTCGCCAAAAACGCACTCAAAAAAGCGACAAAAAACCTCATGAGCGATCAAATGATAAACAAGGCAAACCCACCAAATCAACACCAAAAACGTCCGACTTTAGCAAATCAAAGTTTTATAAAGCATAAAGCACTCTAGAGCTGCCAATCCAGACCCCCTAACGAAGCCAAGCTGCATCAAATATTAATTTGACACAGCTTGGTATTAAGGGACACTCCACTGGCAACTTATGCTTATCAACCATCATTTAAGCAGGTGATTTTTGTGATTCGACTGATAAAGTCAATGCGGGCATACTCCAATTATCACTTATTTTTATAAATGCAGATCATGCCCACATCGATCACAAAATTTAGCATTGGAGGCGTGACCGAATTTACCACATTTTGGACAAGCAACGGGATGAAGCTGTGGTCTCATGGTGCGTGACAGCTCAGCCGTAAAAATACCTGTCGGTACAGCAATGATGGAATAACCCATGATCATCACCATACTTGCAATCGCTTGACCAATGGGGGTTTTGGGTGCGATATCCCCGTAACCCACCGTGGTCAGCGTCACAACCGCCCAATAAATGGACTTAGGAATGCTGGTATAACCATTCTCGGGACCTTCTACGACATACATGACCGAACCAAAAATGGTTACCAGCAGCAATAAAGATAAGAAAAAAACGATGATTTTATGCTGACTGGTACGAAATGCTGCCGCCAAAAACCCCGCCTGCTGCATGTAGGATTTGAGCTTAAATACCCTAAAAATTCTTAATATTCGAAGTATCCGCACCACCAATAGATATTGTGTGCCCACAAAGAATAGACTTAGATAACTGGGTAACAATGCCAACAGGTCAATTACCCCAAAGAAGCTAAATGCATAGCGTTTGCGATTTGGGGCAGAATACAGCCTTAACAAATATTCTAGCGTAAATAAAATGGTAAAAAGCCATTCAGCATAAAGAAACAATGTTCCATATTGTAAGCGTAGATACAGCACACTATCTAGCATCACCACAATCACGCTTGTGGCAATACCAACAAGCAACGCCACATCAAACAATTTGCCTGCAGGTGTGTCCGTACCCTCAATAATGATGTGAATTTTTTCTTTAAGAGGTAAGTTTTTTTTATGACGAATGGAGGCTTTCATGCAAGATTAAGATGGGATAAATGGTTGGCGTATTTTATAATAAAGTTGGGGCTTGGGGTAGTATTTTTACAAAATTCTTGTTATGGTTGCTTCATATTTTTAGAAAATGGATTCGTTATGAGAAGCCTCATCTTAATGTTACCCCTTGTCCTCACCGCCTGTATGAACATGGAGGATTTTTCTGAGAAACAACGCCACTCCCAAGCCTACCCCAATTACGACCCCAACTGTCAACGCCACACGCCAAGCCATGCCACACAAAATCACCCCCATTCAAGATTATTTGAAGATCAAAACAGGCAGTTTGACCGCATACATTGTAAATAGCAGATATTGGCAAATTTACTCAAACCTTATATAATAACCCATTTTATTATCTTTATTCAAAAGGTGCATTATGGCAGGTCATAGTAAATGGGCTAACATCAAACATCGTAAAGCCAAACAAGACGCCGCAAAAGGCAAAATCTTTACCAAAATCATTCGTGAAATCGTCTCAGCCTCCAAAGGCGGCGACCCAGACCCTGCCAACAACCCAAGACTGCGTGCCGTCCTAGAAAAAGCCAATGCTGCCAACATGACCAAAGACGTCATCAAGCGTGCCATTGAACGTGGTCAAGGTGGCGGTGAAGGCGACAATGTCCAAGAAATCACTTACGAAGGCTATGGCGTAGGCGGGGTGGCTGTGATTGTAGAAACCATGACCGACAACGTCAATCGCACTGTCGGCGAAGTACGCCACGCCTTTAGTAAGCACGGTGGCAACCTTGGTACGTCAGGTTCGGTGGCTTATTTATTTAGCAAACGTGGCGAAATCATCTTTAATGATGTCAGTTTAGAAGACAAAGTGATGGAAGTTGCCCTAGAAGCAGGCGCTGATGACATTGAAAATGACGGCGAAAGTCTGCTGGTCATCACAAGCCCCAATGAATTTGGTGCGGTGGTGGACGCTTTGGCAAACGCAGGTCTTAAAGCAGACAGCATGGAAGTTACCATGTCGCCCAGCACCACTGCCGACATTGATAACCTTGACGATGCGCAAAAAGTGCTTAAAATGATTGATATGTTAGAAGAATTGGACGATGTCCAAGAAGTCTATACCAATGTCAATTTTAGTGATGATGTGATGGCAGCGCTTGATGCGTAACGCTTAATACTCATTGATTTTAAGGGGATTTTTATGAAAGCCTTGATGATTTTATGCTTTGGGCTATTATCCACCACTTTGGTTTATGCCAAAGAAGTTGCGGGGTATCGTTTTGAAGATTATCCCGCCAGCATTTATCAAGGCAAAAAAGCTTCATTAAAACTGACCAAAAATCACGATTGGTGGTTATTTCGTACACGCATTCGTGATGTTCATCAAGATGGTACGGTCAGTTTTGCTGGCAATTACATGGTAGGAATGTGGGGCTGTGGCACAGGCTGCGTCAGTGGCGCAATGATTGATAAACGAACAGGAAAAATTTACGATTTCCCCGTTAACATTGATTATCGTTGCTATTCTAGCGAAGAAACCCCTGATGATGAAGATATTTTCTTTTATCCCGACAGCCGTTTATTAATCACAACCAGCTGTGAACAAGACGAAGATACGGATGGATACGCCAAACAAACCTTTACTTATTTTATCAGTGTTTGGAACGAAAAAAGCAAAACCTTTAAATCCATTGATAAAGTTAAACGAACCAAAACAGTGAAAATTGATTAGGCGCTTGGTTTGTTGCTAGATTGGTTTGTTATGTGATTGTTCTGACTGAGATATGTCGTATAGTACTTATTAAGGCGTGTGAAATGTCAACAAGCCCTAATATATGTGATTATTTGTTATTGATACAGAACTGAATTTGCTTAGTAAAATGACTTAGTCCAAATAACCACTTGATTGACAAATATTAAAAAAACTACTCACTGAATTCATCAAGCACCTTTAATCAGTGAAAAGCCAAGGAACCCCCATGCTCACCCCCTACGTTCGTGCCATTTTGCAAGCCACCGTTTATGATGTTGCGGTGCGTACACCCCTTGAACCTGCCATCAAGCTCTCCAAACGCTTTGATAACAACATTCGTATCAAGCGTGAAGATTTGCAGCCTGTGTTTAGCTTCAAACTGCGTGGGGCGTACAATAAAATCAGCCAACTGTCAGACACCGAAAAAGCAAAAGGCGTGATTTGTGCGTCCGCAGGTAACCACGCCCAAGGGGTCGCCTACTCTGCCGCCCGTCTTGGCATCAACAATTTGATTGTCATGCCCACCACCACGCCCGACATCAAGGTGCAAGCGGTCAAATCCTTGGGGGGCAATGTACACTTGCATGGCGACAGCTTTGATGAAGCCAACCGCTTTGCCATCAATAAATCCCAAACAGACGGCTTAACCTACATTGCCCCTTATGATGATGAATTGGTCATTGCAGGTCAAGGCACCATTGCCCTTGAGCTTACTCAGCAGTGGCGTGAAATTGATTATGTGTTTGTGGCGGTGGGCGGTGGCGGTTTGATGGCAGGCATTGCCGCCTATCTTGGCGATGTCGCCCCACACATCAAGGTGGTTGCCGTTGAGCCAGAAGGGGCAGCTTGCCTAAAAGCCGCCTTAGAAGCAAATGAAAGGGTGCGTCTGCCACAAGTTTCTTTGTTTGCCGACGGTGTGGCGGTGGCACAAATTGGCGAAAAACCCTTTGACGTTGCCAGACTGCCCAAATCCAACAAATCAGGCACGGTCATTGAGCCTGAAGTCATTACCTGCACCAATGACGAAATCTGCGCCGCCATCAAAGATGTGTTTGAAGAAAACCGTGCCATCGTTGAAACGGCAGGGGCGCTGTCGGTCGCTGGCATGAAAAAATACCTTGTCAAGCACAACCTAAAAGGCAAAAACTGCGTTGCCATCGTTTCAGGGGCAAACATGAATTTTGACCGCTTACGCTATATTGCCGAACGCACCGAAATCGGCGAACAAAAAGAGGCGATTTTTGCGGTGGCACTGCCTGAAAAAATCGGCGCATTTTTGGATTTTTGTCGTGTACTACAAGGTCGCAACATCACCGAATTTAACTATCGTGTGGACGCTTTAAACCCTACCGCTGCCGCTCATGTGTTTGTTGGCATTGGGCTTAAAGAAGGACAAAAAGAACGCACCACCATCGCCAATCTTTTAAAGGACGGTGGCTATACCGCTTATGATTTGACCGATGATGAAGCTGCCAAAACCCACATTCGCTATTTGATCGGGGGTCATGCCAATTTGGACGATGAGCAGTTATTCCGTGTGATTTTCCCTGAAAGACCGGGGGCACTATTGAACTTTTTGGAAAAATTGGGTCAGGATTTTAACATCAGCTTATTTCACTATCGCAATCATGGCGCTGCCGAAGGTCGTATCATGGTGGGTTTAGAAGCGTCCAAAGGCAGCGGCCGCCAAATTCAAGATGCCCTTACCGACATCGGCTATGAATGCACCAATTTGACAGACAATGTGGGCTATGGACTGTTTTTAAAATAGACCAAGCAGACCGCTTAGCAACCCCATGAGTACGTCTTTATCTGGGCGTACTTTTTTAATCCATTTTCATAAATGATCAATTTTTAGTATAATGGCACTTTTGCCCCTAAAATCATAAGAGCCTCCATGAACATTCAAGCCTTACTATCTTCTCATTTACAAACCGCCATGATAAACGCAGGAGCGGATAAAAATACTGACCCTATCATCAAGCAATCAGGCAAACCTCAATTTGGTGATTATCAAGCCAATGGTGTGATGGGCATTGCCAAAAAAATTGGTATGAATCCCAGAGAATTTGCCCAAAAAGTCTTAGATGATTTGGAGCAAAGCGGTGCTTTGACTGGCATCGCTGACAAGTTGGAAATCGCAGGGCCGGGTTTTATTAATATTTTTCTTGATGAAAATTTTCTTGCCAAAAATGTTCAAGAGGCACGCACATCCGCCAATCTTGGCATTCATTCTGACCATCATGAGACCGTGGTGGTGGACTACTCCTCACCCAATGTTGCCAAAGAGATGCACGTGGGGCATTTACGCTCCACCATCATCGGTGACAGTACAGTGCGTGTGCTTGAATTTTTAGGCGATAACGTCGTCCGTGCCAATCATGTGGGTGATTGGGGAACACAGTTTGGCATGCTCATCGCCTACCTTGAAAAAATGCAAAATGAGAACGCGTCCGACATGGCACTATCTGACCTAGAAGCCTTTTATCGTGATGCTAAAGCCACTTATGACAGCGATGCAGCTTTTGCTGAAAAAGCACGCAGCTATGTCGTCAAACTTCAAAGTGGCGATGAGTACTGTCTTGCCATGTGGCAAAAACTTGTTCACATCACCATGAGCCAAAACCAAGCCAGTTACGACCGCCTAAACGTCACTCTAAGCGAAAAAGACGTGATGGGTGAGAGTCTGTACAATCCCATGCTTGCTGAGGTGGTTAAGACCCTAAAAGACAAAGGCATCGCCACCGAAGATGATGGGGCGATGGTGGTGTATCTACCAGAATTTAAAAACAAAGAAGGTGACCCTTTGGGCATCATCATCCAGAAAAAAGACGGCGGATATCTCTACACCACCACCGACATTGCTGCTGCTGCTTACCGTTATCATACCCTGAATGCAGACCGTGCCATCGTTTATTCGGATACTCGCCAAAGTCAGCACATGGCACAAGCATGGGCAATTGCCCGTCTTGGTGGCTTTGTGCCTAATGATTTTAAGCTAGAGCATCACAACTTCGGCATGATGCTTGGTAAAGATGGCAAGCCTTTCAAGACTCGCACAGGAGGTACGGTCAAGCTGTCAGAACTTCTGGATGAAGCTGTAGCTCGTGCTACCGTGCTGATAGATACCAAAAATCCTGATATATCAGAGAGTGAACGCCAAGCACTCATCCACGCTGTTGCCATCGGTGCGGTCAAATATGCTGATTTATCCAAACATCGCACCACCGATTATGTGTTTGATTGGGACAGCATGCTAAACTTTGAGGGCAACACCGCTCCTTATATACAATACGCTTACACCCGCATCCGCTCTATCTTTGCCAAAGCAGGCATGGATGCTGAATATTTGGCTGGTGACGTCATTATCCAAGATGATAAAGAACATGCCTTAGCGGTTAAACTCTTACAGTTTGAAGAAACCTTAAGGCAGGTTGCCAAAGATGGTACGCCTCATGTGTTATGTGCTTATTTGTATGAATTGGCGGGCGTTTTTTCCTCGTTTTATGAGGCTTGCCCCATTTTATCTGCTGATGAGCACATCAAAAATAGCCGTTTGCAACTATCAGATTTGACTGCCAAAACCCTAAAACAGGGACTACATCTACTCGGCATTGACACCGTTGAGAAAATGTAACCAGAACAGGATATCTATGAGCCATAAAGAACCCCCACTAAAGGTCAGAGCGGATAAATGGCTGTGGGCAGCCAGATTTTTTCGTACACGAACCCTCGCTAAAGAAGCGATAGAAGGTGGTAAAGTCCATATGAATGGTCAGAAGATCAAGACCAGCAAAGAGTTGTACGTTGGTGACACACTGACCATTCGACAAGGACATGCCACCCGCTTAGAAGAAAAGACCATTGTCATCAAAGCCTTATCCGATAGCAGAGGTAATGCAAGCAACGCCCAAACTCTGTATGCTGAGACTGATGAGAGCATTGCTACAAGAGAGTTTTTTGCCACACAACGAAAACTCCAAAATCTTGCCAGACCCAGTCATAAACCTGACAAAAAACAACGCCGAGAGATTGAGAAGTTTAAGAGTGGCTGGTAACATCAGGCGGTAAGGCTTGATGCCATGTCAAAACAATCAAACCTTACCAGAATTGTTCTTTTTAATACATCACAAAAAAAACCCAAAAGACGTTCTTTTGGGTTTTTGATTTCGAAGCTTCATGACAAATCAACAATTAAGCATTGCCTTCGGCTTGTGCTTGGCTTTGCAAAAATGCTTGATCAAAATTGACAGGAGCGAGTAGCAGTTGTGGGAAGCTACCACGGGCAATGATGTCGCTGATGACTTCACGAGCATAAGGGAATAACACATTGGGGCAGTAAGCATTGAGCAGATGTGGCATGTCACTCTCTGGAATATTACGCAGCAGGAAAATTCCCGCTTGTTGCACCTCGGCGATGAATGCTGTACTACCTGCATTTTTAGCAGTCACACTCACGGTTAATACCACTTCTTTATGGTCTTCGTCTAGGTCGGAACTGGTGGTGGTCAGACCAATATCAAGCTCTGGCTGCCATTCCTTAGTAAACACTTCGGCACTTGGCACTTCTAATGAGATGTCTTTGACGTAAATACGTTCAAGACCAAGTTGTGGGGCGTTTTGCTCATCAGCCATGATGGCCTCCTTTCTAAAAAATTAAAGTAGATAAAATCTTAATCAGGCAATTAACTGAGCATCTCGTCAAGTTTGCCCGCTGTGTTAAGTTTATTCAAATCATCGAAACCGCCAATAAATTCATCACCAATAAAAATCTTTGGCACAGTGCGATAGTGATTGGTTTTGATCGAAACTTCTTCAAGCTCCTGTTGACTCATCTTTGTGACATCAAATTCATTATAAATCACGCCTTTATGGTCAAGCAATCGTTTGGCATTGATACAATAAGGGCAGGTTTGCTTTACATAAATGGTTACAGGTTTCATGATTGGCTCTTGTTAATTCATTTAAAAAATTATTTCAAAAATACTAAATAAGGGTGATTGTCAAAATTTCAAGAGTACCGTTGGTTATTTTTATTTTTTACCTTTTTTGTCAGATTTTACCCCAACCAATGGCAAACCTTGAGCTTGATAATTGGCAATACCTCCTTCTAATCGCATGACATTCGGCTTGGCAACCAACTGTACTGCCATACCCGCTTGCATGCCAATGTCACAGACAAAAACAATCGGTGTATTCAATGCCTGTAGCTCAGTCAAATGATTTTTGAGTTCGGTAAAAGGAATGTTGCGAGACCCAGCAATATGCCCTGTGGCAAATTTATTGGCAGGACGAATGTCAATGATGGTTGCATTATCATTATTGACCAGCAGCCCCAAAGCCTGTGGGGCGATTTTTCTTCCACTGCGTTTACTTTCGATGCTAAAAAATAAAATGGCAAGGACAAAGAGTAGCCCAAATAAGAATGGGTGATTACCCATGAATTCAAACCAACGCTCCATGATTGCTCCAAAATTTCAAAAGCTGATATTATACCTGTTATTTATCATAAATGCACTTCTTTCAACTCACTTAATCTGGCTTATTTGTTCACGCTTGCCCCCTGCTTTGCCTCCAACACCAACTCATTAAAACTCTCAACACGCCTTGACAGCACCTGACCCTCTGCCACTGCCTGCCAAAATATACATCCCCTAGCATTAGGCGTGTGATGACAATCTCTAAACTGACATTTTCCATACAATTCATTTAACTCATCAAATCCTCTTAAAATATCATCGGCTGACAAATGCCAAATGCCATATTCGCGAATGCCAGGGGTATCAATGATGCCTCCCTTATCCAAGTCAGCTTGATCATAAGCAAGCAGGCGACTGGTGGTGGTGGTATGCTGCCCAAGTTGCGAACCAATAGAAATGACATTGGTGGACTGATTGGCGTGGGGCAGTATTTGATTAATAAGACTGGACTTGCCCACTCCCGATTGTCCTGCAAAGATGGCAAGCCTACCATGAATTCTTTGCGTCAGCTCATTAAGCCCCAACTGACTCATGCTAGAAGTCTGTATGACATCAAAGCCATATTTATCACCAAGTGCTTTATATTCTTCAAAAATCTGAGCAACCTCTTCATGACCATCAAGCAAATCCGCCTTATTAAGCGTAAGTAATGGTACGATACCAGAGAGCCTTGCCACCAAGATGTAGCGGTCAATAAGCCCTGTGGCAGGCCTAGGTAGAGGCGCAAAGATAATCACCAACACTGCCACATTACTAGCAACAGGTTTAACCTTATGGTAACGGTCAGGGCGTGTGATTAAGGTGGTTCGTGGTAGTAGTGTCTCAATACGTCCTGTACCCGTGATGGTGTCCAAGCTGATTTTTACCTCATCGCCTGTGGTGAGCATGGGCAGATTGGTGCGAGCATGACATCGCCATATTTGACCCACCGTGACGGTGCTTGGTTCGATATGCTTATCAGCATCTTGCACAGTGCCATCCTGTGCCACAGCTGAGTCATTCATCACAGATGGCATGACATCAGGAAGCAGAGTGATTTGAACATCTAACTGCTTACCAAAATGCGACACCACTACTCCTGTAGCAAATGTGTCGTTATCAACAAGTATCTCTTGGTTTTTTTGAATTTGACGGGTTTGGTTTTTGGTGAGTTTGCGTCTACGAATCAGGGACATGATGATGACCATAAAGGGTTTTTACCCATTGTAGCCCAAAATACCTTAAAAATAAATCCCCACCAAACCTACCCTGTTATTACTTCATAAGCATACGTTGCCAATCCCAGGGCAATCGCCCACATTATCACACCAATGAATGAGTCTAATATCTGCCATGTTCTGGATTTACTAAAGAGAGGTATCAGTAGCCTTGCTCCATAGCCCAAACCAAAAAACCACGATGCCGATGCAATAACTGCCCCAACTAAGAACAGCTGTTTTTGGCTAATGGTTAGAGGTGAGGCGATACTACCAACCAGCACCAAAGTATCCAAGTAGACGTGTGGATTTAGCAAAGTTAATGCCAGTGTCACCGCAATGCTCTGTCCCACACTCCGCTCTTTTGTCTCGACACTCACCGCCAAATTCGCCCCGCCCTGCCAAGCCGAACGAAATGAGCGAAATCCATACCACAGCAGAAATAATGTTCCCACCACGGCAAGAGTTAGCGTGGCAGCCCTATTCTCAGCAATGAGCACACCCAGACCAAGTACACCCAAACTCATCAAAATGGCATCACATAAAAAGCACACCAAACACACCCAAAAAATGTGCTGTTTTAGCAAGCCTTGCTTTAGCACATGAGCATTTTGAGCCCCGATGGCAACAATCAGCCCAAAAGACACCAAAAATCCGTGAACCACATCACCAAACATCGCCCACCCAAATATTTTCCATAAAATAAGTCAAATAAAAAAACCGCCTGATGTCAAATAAAAAAACCGCCTGATAAAGACGGTTTTAGTAAATGGCGGAAGCTGAGAGATTCGAACTCTCGGTGGACTCGCACCCACGCCGGTTTTCAAGACCGGTGCATTCAACCGCTCTGCCAAGCTTCCATGGGTGCGTATTATAGCTAAATTTTAAGATAATGCAAGCGTTTTTTGCAAAAATTTTAAAATTTGATAAACAGGGGATTATACGCACTCTAATACCCCAGATCATAGAAAATCTTTGGTGCTCGTCTGGGTGTGCTAATCTCTTCTAAGCTAATTTCATCAGCGGCTCGACAATTATCTTGTGGAAAGAAAATATCCCTTGCCAACGCTACCATCTCATAAATCGTTCGCCGTGAGTGTACCCAGTTGTTTTCTCTATCACCCCATGTCAAAGGTACAGCAAGGGGAGCGGGCTGCGATGTGGTCACAATACCCGCCTTAGCAAACTGCCGTCTTGCTCGTGTCATGTGGTAACGGTCAGTGATGAGATATGTGCTTTTGGGCAATTCGTGATGACTCATAAGCTTAGCGGTAAAGATCGCATTCTCACACGTGTTCATGCTGGCATTGTCACTAATGATGACTGCCTGAGGTAAGGCGGCTTTGATGTATTCTTGTAGCCACGGTGATTCTGCTCCACTGGTAATGATGGGCAAGGATTTTTGTGCATATAAAGCAATGACCGTATCGGCACGACTTTGACTATAATGATTCAGCACAATCTCATCGTGCCGCTTGGTCAGCCCCCCTCCCAGTATCGTCATGGCAGTAGGCATAGGTTTGGCAGGTGTAAACGTGTCTAGGGTGATTTTGCTAAAAGCGTTCAAGGCAAACACGCCAACCTCGGAAAAGATCGGCGTAAACACCGATGCCACCGTTAGCCCCACGATGACCGTCAGTATTTTTATACCACGCCAAACTTTTCGCCAAATGTTCATGTGTTTAGTTCACCCACACAGGTTCTGGCACGAGCGTAATGCCAAATTTATTCTGTATCGTCTCGATGATGAGATTTTGGGTCGCTAGGATGTCTGCTTGTGTGGCGACATAAGGGGCATGATTGGTGAGTACCAAGGCTTGTTTGTGATGAGTTAGAATCGGAGCAATGCCTCCACCCTTTAAACCCGCTCCATCAATCAGCCACCCTGCTGGCACTTTAATCACCTCGTCGTTCACGGCGTAACTGGGTAAATCAGCAAACCTTTGCTTTAATAAGAAAAACTGACTCATGGAAATGATCGGATTTTGAAAAAACGATCCGCAATTTGCCAGCTCGCTTGGGTTTGGCAGTTTACTCTCACGAATGGCAATCACCGCATTAAACACATCCAAAGGATGTATCTTACTGCGTTCATTTTTCGCAGCGAAATCACCGGCTACAGTTGCTACATCACCATAATCAGTCAAAGTCTTAGTGCTATCTTTATGCAATTTAAATTCAACGTGGCTGATTAAATAACGGTTGGGGTGCTGTTTAAAAAAGCTGTGGCGATACCCAAAATCACAAGCATGATTATCAAATATTACTTGCTCAGCTGTCGTCAGATCAAAAGCGATGACTTTGGTAATAAAATCAGAAACTTGCACACCATAAGCCCCGATATTTTGCACAGGAGATGCCCCAACCAGTCCTGGAATGAGTGCCAAATTTTCCAATCCATAATAACCCTTATCTAGGCAGGTTTTGATGAAATCATGCCAATTTTCACCACAGCCAACTTTTAATGTGACACTCGTTTGTGTTTCATCAGTTACCTTGATGCCTTTTATGGCTGGCAAAAGCACCAAGGCATTTAACGTTTTTGGTAAAATGACATTGCTGCCATAAGACAACACAAACAAAGGCAATTGATGTTGATGAGCAAATAACATGGCGACTCTTATGTCATCGCCTAGCGTCTTGACATCATCTAGCATCATCGCATGACGTGCAGTGCAAGATAGTGCCATGGTGTTATTGTGGGACAAATCTTGATTGTTGGTAATTTTAGTCATACTTCTAACCATTGGGGCTTTGCCAGAGGTTCAACCAGTTTTGGCTGATTTGTGTGATGTGAAAGAACATTTGTTCAAAATCTGTCATGTTGCCATAATAAGGGTCTGCTACTTCTTGATTGCCGAATTGACCATCAAAGAGAACGACTTTTGCACCAGCATCTGCCGGAATGAGTTTCTGCAAATCGGTCAAATTGGCGTTATCCATCGCAAAAATCGTATCAAAGTCATAAAAATCTTGCTTAACCACCTGTCTTGCTCTGAGCATAGACAAATCAAACCCCAAAGACTCTCCCACCTGTATCGCTCGCGGGTCAGGACGCTCACCAATGTGATATCCTGCCGTCCCTGCTGAGTCAAAACGTGTGCTTAGCCCTTGGTTTTTGGCAAGCTGCCCCATCACTGCTTGAGCAGAAGGACTGCGGCAAATATTACCAAGACATACAAAAAGAACGGAGTTGGGTGCGGTCATCATAAAAAAAGCAAATAAACAAGAAAAAAGTGATAACTCATCATAAAAAAGACATCAAACGCAGGTATTTTAGCACAGTTTGACAGATTTACTCCAAAAGCAATACACAAAAGCTCATGTAAAGGAGTTGGAAGGTAAAAATACAGTACACTCATGCTTACCAGATAAATTGTGGCAATATCATTTACCAATGAATAAACAAAAACACCGATAAAACACACGCAAACATATACTCACGCAAGCTTATTTCCCGATAATAAATCCACCCACCTTTTTAATTTTTAAGGATTCTTATGAAAACCAAACTTCTTGCCATCGTTTGTGGTACCAGCTTACTTCTTAGTGCCTGTGCCAGTGGTCCTTATCAGACCGACCCACAAACTCGCAATTCTATGATTGGTGGTGCTGCCATCGGTGCAACGATTGGTGCATTAAGTCAGACTGATGATGGTGACCGTAAAGACATCGGCAAAGCTGCTGCCATCGGTGCGGTGGTGGGTGCAGGAGCAGGCTACGCCGTAACTCGTTAATTGAATTTGAGTCTAGGTTTTAGTTAAAAACTTAACTTTCAATTAAATTTAAATAAGCCAATTTTTACCAAGTGTGCCTTATGTATCATTAAAATTGGCTTAGCAAAATACAAAAAGCGTCATAAAACATATGACGCTTTTTGGTTTTATCTTTTTATTTTACACCGCATCTTGTAAACTCCCTCTTTTAAATTTTAACGTAATTGCCTATCCACTCTGCCCATCCAAAATCATGCATCATCCTTTTAAACTCATCATCAATGGGAGCAACCACCTGTATGCGTTGACCCATCATATCCTCAAATCCAAGACGATGAGCGTGGAGCATGAGCCGCGACACTCCTGTGAAATTTTGAACTGCTTTATTTTGGGCGGTATCACCGTGTGTGGTATCACCCACGATGGGGTGAAACAAGTGCGTCATGTGCCGTCTAAGTTGATGTTTGCGTCCAGTTATCGGCACGAGTCTGACCAGACTGTATCGAGACGTGGCATATCTGGGTGTGGAAACAAAATCCATCTCTGATGTTGCTAGACTCTCATAGTCAGTAATGGCAGGTTCTGGCAATTTATCAGCCTTTGAAAATTTATTGGCAATTTTGTCTAATTTGACCTTAAGAGGATAATCAATTCGGTCACTACCCAGCAAATATCCACGCACCACTACCAAATAAGATTTTTCCACCAGATGATTTTCAAACTGCACTGAAAGCGATCGTGCCACATGAGAGGACTTGGCAAACAGCAATACTCCTGATGTAGGTCTATCCAGGCGATGCACAGGAAAAACATGCTGACCTATCATGTCTCTGAGCATCGTCATCACAAAAACTCTCTCGTGCTTATCTAGCCAAGAGCGATGCACTAACATACCTGCAGGCTTATTTACCACCACCAAGTCATCATCTTGATATAAAATCTGCAACATCATAAGCTCGCTAACTGGTAAAACAGCTCATCATACGCCATTTTATCCTGCACATTCTGCCCAACTGCGACCGCCATGTCATCAAGGCTCGCTAAAAAATCTTCCACACCCTCTAGGCTAAGAGCCTGAGTTTGCTCCATCATCTTCGCCATATCAATATCAGTATGAATGCCATCAAGTAGCAATCCCACTCGCATCACTTCCATCAGCATGAGTCGAGTCAGAACCGCAAAGTCATCAAAACTCATCACGCCCTGCCAATAATCGCTAGCACTGACAACAGCTCGCTCGCCGTGTCTTAAGGTTAGCCATGTTTTTAGCCACAGTGTACGCTTATCAAACCAAGCAGACTGCGGCAAATGTATCGCCTTTAACACCGCACCATCTGACAGATTTAGGGCGAGTTTGGCAAGTTCGATATCTTGCAGATGCTCACTAACATAAGCAAGTGCCACCTCATGGGCAACATGACTCAAAGGCAAAACCTGAACACGACTTTTGATGGTAGGCATAAGCTTAGCAGGATTGTCACTAATAAGCACCAGATGCACACCCGCTCGTGGCTCTTCTAAGGTTTTTAATAGAGCATTGCCCGCTCCGATGGTTAAGTTGTCAGCATGGTCTAACACAACAAGCCTAAGCCCCTGCCCCTTCATGTGGCTATACTCTTGTAACTCTCGCACCTCATCGATTTTGATGGACAATTTTTTGCCCTCGTGAACAGCGGTTGAGGGCTCATTGTCATGACCATCTGACAAACGTGGCATCACCTCCAAGGGCAGCACTTTTAAATCAGGGTGTGTGCCTGCCATGAGCCAATGACAGCTTTGACAAGACCCACAAGCGCCCTCTGCCGTCTTTTGCTGACAAAGTAACCACGCCACAAATCGCCACACGAATTCACGCTTGCCAATGCCTGCCATGCCACTTGCCAATAAGCCATGTGGCAATTTATCCTCATGAAATTGGGTGGTCACCTGCTCCCAAGCCCCGCATTGCCAAGGTAATAAGGGAGCAAAATAAGGCAGGTGTTTAGATGATTCAGTCATGTTAAAATGTCAAAAACTCAGCCAGTGGCATGGCATTTAACCTATCCAAGTCCTCTGGCGTATCCACCCCAAGCGGAAGAGCAACTTTAGCAATGTCGATGGCGATTTTTTGTCCATTTTCTAAAATGCGTAACTGCTCTAAACTCTCTAAAACTTCAAGCTCACCCTGCTCCCACGTGCCAAATTCTTTTAACAACTTAACACGATAGGCGTACAGTCCTAGATGGCGAAAAGCATTTTTTGGTACATCACCAAGCTCATCTTTTAGGTGCCCATCTCTATCATAAGGTATGGGACTGCGACTAAAATACAGTGCTCTTTGGTTCGCCTTGACGACTTTGACCACAGAATTTTTATAAAAATCATCATAATTATCAATGGCTTCACATAATGTCGCCATGACACAATCTCTGTTTTTTATTAACAAATTCTTGACTTGTTCAAGTAATATTGGTGGCACCAACGGCTCATCGCCCTGCATATTAATGACAATATCCTCGTCGGCAAAACCCAGCAAACTCGCCGCCTCCCCGAGCCTATCTGTTCCTGATGGATGGTCACCTGTCATTATCACGGGCAAGCCTGCTTGCTTACACACATCAAAAATCCGTACATCATCTGTCGCTATGCACACACTATCGGCAAAAGTCGCTTGCATTGCCTTTTGGGCTGTCCATAGAATCATTGGCTTACCATGAATATCCAGCAATGGCTTAGCAGGCAGACGGGTAGATTTATAACGAGTAGGAATGATGATGTGGGTTTTTTGGGTCATCTGATTCGTCCTAAATTTTATATGAATGACGTTATGATTTTAAGTTAGGGTTGTAAAATAAAAATGTTAGAATCCTTGTAGCCTAAATAATGAGCTTGTCCTACATTTTGGTGAATACACTCAGCTGAATGTAGGACAACAAAAACTCACGCCCCAATCTAGTCTGATAAGCCCAATTTAGCCCCAAGTCCAATAAAAGCAACACCACTTAGACTGTCCATGCTCCGTCTCGCCTTGGCACTTTGTAAGAATGTGATAAACATCGCTCCAATCACCGCTAACAAGACAAGCCAAACCGCTGAAATGAACGCGTACAGCCCACCTAAAAATAAATAGGGTATGGCATGAGTTAAAGCTTCTTTTTGGATAAACTGCGGAAAAAATGCCAAGAAAAATAGAGCAACCTTAGGGTTTAAGACATTGGTGAAAAGTCCCATCAAGTAGGCATTATGAGGCGATTTGACAACAATCTTAGGATCTTGAATGTAGTTTTCGGCATTTAGGGCATTTTTAATCGCCATCACACCCAAATAAATCAAATACATCGCCCCTAGATATTTGATGACCATAAATGCTGTTGCAGATTTGGCAAGCAGACTTGCAAGTCCCAGCGTGGCAAACAGCGTATGCACCAACACGCCTGTGGCAACGCCAAATGCCGACAAAACTCCTGCCATGCGACCATGTTTCAAGGTACGATTGAGCACAAACGCCGTATCAATACCAGGGGTAAGCACAAATAACACCGCCGAACCAAAAAACAACGCCACATGATGCACACCAACCGTTGCTAAAAAATCCATGCTGCCTCCTATGGCAGTAACCCAAGTCTTGTTATTACCCTATCCATCTCATCATAGACAGTGTGTGACAATACCGCCTTGACAGGCAGCACCCAAACATTCTCAAATATCGTATGATTGTGAACTCTGGCAAGTTCAGCTAATTTCACCGCATCTTTAGTGGTGGTTAGTATCGGTAAATCGGATAACTTTGTCAAGTCATCCAAGACAAAATTATGATGGTCTCCAAAGGCACATTCTATCACCTCAAAACCCAATTCGCTTAGCGTCATAAAAAAGCGAGCAGGGTAACCAATACCACTCACTGCATAAACTTTTTGAGGCAATAAGTTTTTATTAGCTCTCAAAAGTGGTACTGGCACACTTGCGGTTAAGTGCATGAGCAGAGTATTGTCATCGTATCTGTCGCTTCGTGCATCGTGATAAACCACTGTTGCTCCCATGAGTCGGTCAAGTGGCTCACGCAAAAAACCCTGTGGGAGTAATTTACCATTACCAAAGCCACGCATGCCATCGACCACAATCCATTCTATATCGCGATGCAAGGCATAATGTTGTAGCCCGTCATCACTCACGATGAACACCAAATCAGGATAATGCTCTAAAAGCAGCTCAATCGCCTGTCCACGATTTGCCCCCACCGCCATCGGTACAGCGGTCTGTGCCACTATTAAACAAGGCTCATCTCCCACTTCTTTTGGGGTACTCTCTGGCAGTACCAAGGCGGGGTCACTCCTATGCCGTCCATAACCACGACTAATGACGCCAACCTTAATGCCTTTGTGTTGCAAATACTGAACCAGTGCGATAATAAGAGGTGTTTTGCCACTACCTCCTACCGTGATGTTGACGATAACCATCACAGGAATGGGAGCATGATATCTTGGTATTTTACCGTGATGATACAAAGATTTACGCACACGCCCTAGCGTGCCATACAAGGCAGATAAAGGACTGAGTAAGCCAAGCATCGGCGATTCTTCTTGCCACGCTTTGGTAATGAGAAGTTCTAGCTTTTTCATGATTCTTGCTCATCAAAGGTTCGCTCATACATCATGCGATACATGCCCCCCTTAGCAAACAGCTCATCGTGCGTTCCAGACTCTACAATCTGCCCCTTATCCATGACAATAATGCGGTCAGCATTAGCAATGGTGGATAAGCGATGGGCGATGACTAGAGTCGTACGTCCTTTCATCACAGTCTCTAACGCTTTTTGGATATAATACTCGCTTTCATTATCAAGTGCGGAAGTCGCCTCATCCAAAATCAAAATTGGGGCATCTTTGAGTAATGCTCGAGCAATAGAGAGTCTTTGGCGTTGACCGCCAGACAGCTGCAAGCCATCTGCACCGATGAAGCTATCATAACCCTTAGGTAGATTCATGATAAAATCATGAGCATGGGCAGCTTTACTTGCCTGCATGACGTCATCACGAGATTTGGTAGATAACGACCCATAGGCGATGTTATGAGCTATCGTATCCAAAAACAGTGTCACCTGCTGATTAACCATGGCTATCTGCTCACGCAAAGATGATAACTTAATGTCATCAATGAGCATACCATCTATCAGTATCTGTCCGCTGGTGGGTGTGAGTGTGCGAGTGAGTAAATTTACCAAAGTGGTCTTACCAGAACCTGAGCGACCCACCACCGCTATGGTCTCACCCGCCCGAATGTCTAGATTAAAGTCTTTAATCGCCTGCATGCCCCCATCATATGTCAAATTCACTCCGCGAAAGCAAATGTTACCCAAAATTTTAGGTGTGAGCGTACCCGAATCACGCTCCTCGGGGGCGTCCAACAAGGTAAAGATGGAGGTACCTCCTGCCAAACCTCGTTGCAGCTTTTGATTGACGTCTGTTAAGGCTTTCACAGGGCGAGCAAGCAGACCTGCGGCAATGAGAAAAGAAGCAAATTGCCCTGCTGTCATACCTCCTAAAACCTCTGGGCGAAGTGAAAGCCACACCACAAAACACATGCCCATCGCCATGAGCAGCTGAATCAAAGGTGAATTGATGCTGGCAAGCACCGTGATTTTCATGGCTTTTTGTAGGTTGTCTAGACTGGCCTGATTAAATCTGTTTGCCTCATAGTCCTGTCCACCATAGTTCTTGACCACTTGATATCCTATTACCGCTTCATTGGTGATGTGACTGACTGCACCCATGGTTTCTTGAATGTCCGTAGACAACACAGAGAACTTCTTGGAGACTTGCTTGATGATCCAAAAAATCGGTGGCACAACAATCATCAGCACCAAAGTCAGTCGCCAGTTACTATAAAATAAATAACCAAACAAGGCAATGACTGTCAAACCCTCTTTTAATAAAGTGGTAATGGCTTCATTGCTACCTGCACTGACTTGCTCCACGTCAAAGATGAGTTTAGATGAAATGGTGCCAGCAGCATTTTTTAGATAAAAATCAGATGGTAGTCGCAACAGCTTTTCAAAGACCGCCACACGCAAATGATAAATAAGATTGCGAGATATGTAAGCTGAGTAATATCCACCCAAGAACGCCCCAAGCCCCCGAAAAAAAAATAAAGCAATGACCAAAAATGGAAACCAAAACTTCCCCACTTTATCATCAGCATTGATGGCATCAATGATAAATTCAAAAAGTTTAGCACTGGCAACTTCTGAACCAGCACTTAGCACCATGCCCAGCACCATCAAAATCGCTGCCCACCAATAAGGTTTTAGGTAGCCGATAAGACGTAAAAAGACCGCCAATTTATCATTGGGGTCAAAGTTGGTTTTCAAGGTAGATTTGGGCATGGCTTTTTGGATCAATGGATATCTCACAGTAAAGTGATTGTACCACGTTTAGGGCGTGAAATGGTCAGCGTCTTATCACTGCTCTTACTACTAGTTTGAAGGGACAGCCTGAGATGCTGGCACAATGGTACTAATATTCAAGTTTAAAAATCCCATCTTACCTGCAACATCCATAACACGCACCACGGCTTGATGCGAAGCTTCAGCATCGGCGGCGATGACAAAGAGTTGTTTACGGTCGCCTCCTGCTTCTTTTTGAAGCATATTGATTAGCTCAGCTTCTGTGTTTGAACCTAAAGCCAATCCATTAACCAAATAACTGCCATCTTTTTGGACAGCCACTTCAATCTGCTTGCCTTCATCAGTAACCGCTACGCCCTCCGCTTCAGGCAAAACAATATTGATACGACTAAAATGATTAAAGGTGGTCGCCAACAGTAAAAAGACAATCAAAAATAGCAGACAGTCAATCATTGGTGTGAGATTAATCTCCAAAGGCTCAACGGTTGGTTTGCGAAATCGCATGACAGACCTCACTTTTGATTGATGACATCATCAATTTTTTTGGTGTTTACAATGGATACTGGCTTGCCTCTGGATTCAAAATCACTGGGCTCTTCTGTGTTCATCTCATTTGATGAATAGATGATTTTTTTCATGAGTTGATAATCTTGTAGCTCTTGAATCAACAAGCCCGCCTCGGTTTCAAATTTGGCGTTAATATCCACGATGCGTCTTTGGAAGTAGCGATATGCCATGAGCGCAGGAATGGCAACAAACATTCCCCCTGCGGTGGTAATCAGTGCTTGCGAAACCCCTCCTGCGAGCATGGTAGGGTCTTTCATCGAACCATCCGTCACCGCCAAAAAAGATACGATAATACCTAGAACTGTCCCCAACAGCCCCAAAAGCGGTGCTATCGCCCCAATCGTGCCGAGCATGTTGATGTTTTTTTCTAAGGCATGAACTTGAACACTGGCACGATTTTGCATGTGCATGGTCATACTATCTAGACCATACTGGCGATATAACAGTCCTGTTGCCAGCACATCGCCTAGCGGTGAATCGTCTTTGATGGTTAATAAAGCACTCTTGGGTATATCGCCCTTAGTGCGTAATTGTTCAATTAAGCGTTCTCGAAGCCCAATCGGAGCAAGTACGCCCATGCGTAATACTTTTGCACGCTCAATGATGATGACTGTTGCCACGATAGAACAGATGATGATTGGCAACATAAGCCAACCACCTGCCTTTACAAGCTCCCACATAATTTACACCGTTTTGCTGTATGATATTGTCAATAAAATTTTAGATAAAATTACTTAGAGGGCACTTCACATTCTTTGTATAACGCTGCAATACGCTATTTTTGGGTAGTTGCATGTTATTTTTGCATTAAAATCATCAACTCTTGTTTTCTTCATCAAAGATTGGTCTGGTAAAATAATTATCAGAGCTAAGTCTTCTTCTAAAAGAGCTAAATTTTTGTAATTTTAATGACAAAAGCTCATGTGGAGCACACCCGATAAAAATTAGACTTCTTTCACACCAAGTTGCGTTAGAAGTTCGCCAAGCTCATCATGGCTGTGGAAAAATATCTCTACGCTACCTCTGCCATCCTTGCCTTGTTTTAGTTTAACAGTTGCCCCTAGCACATCTGAGAGTTTTTGGTTTATGGCGATGATTTCACGGCTATTGACAGTCACTGTCTTTGGCTCGGGGTTTAAGATAGACTTTACCAACCTCTCAGCTTCTCTCACTGTCATGTCAGCATGGATGATTTTTTTGGCGATGATGGGTTGTTGGTCTTTGGATAGGGATAATAAAGCACGGGCATGTCCCATGTCCAAAAGGTTATCCATCATGAACGCTTTTACCTCATCGTTCAAAGCATTTAGCCGCAATAGGTTTGAAACCGTTGTTCGTGCCTTACCCACCACATCAGCAATCATGGCATGACTCATGCCAAATTCGGTATGAAACCGCTCTAGTGCTGCTGCCTGCTCCAATACCGTCAAATCCTCTCGTTGTATGTTCTCGATGAGTGCCAACGCAATCGCTACCTCGTCTGACAACACACGCTCAATGGCGGGAATGCTATCGAGCCCCGCCATTTTGGCGGCCCGCCATCGTCTCTCGCCTGCAATAATCTCATGCGTGATGCCTGCCGATTTACGCTCGCCCTCCAATAAAGGACGAATAACGATGGGCTGCATAACCCCATGCTGACGCACCGAATTGGCAAGCTCTTGTAGTGCTTCTTCTTTAATATCTCGTCTGGGCTGATATTTTCCCGATTGCAGATGCTCAGGGGAGATTTGAATCAAAGTGACTTGTTCGTCTGTATTGGCAGGTTGCGTGGTATCTTTAACTTGTTGTGAGGGATTGGCTGTTTTTTTGGCGTAAGAGACCTCCGCTGTCGGCATGATTGCCTCTGCAGTTAAATCTCTTTCTCGCTTAATGCTCCCCATTAAGACATCTAAGCCACGTTTTGTGCCTAGCCCACGCTTTTTTGTCATGCCAAATCACACCAATTTTACAAAAAAACACATCATTTTACCATAAAATCATGATGTTTTTAAAGAAAGTTATTTAGAATATGTTAACAATACATCACATGAAAATATTTTGTCAAATTTTATGCGTTTATCATCAATTGCAGCAAACATAAAACACTCATCCATCTTAAGTCAGATCATCTGCTGCTTAGTCTTGTTTTATTCATGTTACTTGTGCCATGACCTCATTCATGAGCTGATGATAAGCTCTTGCTCCTTTTGAGGATTTTTCATAATCAAAAATGGACTTGCCAAAACTTGGGGCTTCAGCAAGACGAATACTTTTTGGAATGCTGGTTTGGTAGAGTTTATCGCCAAAATAACGAGACAGTTCTGTTGACACATCTTGGGCAAGCGTGCTACGCCCATCGTACAAGGTTCGTAGCACACCACGAACGTGTAGTTTGGGGTTAATTTGTGTAAGTTTTTCAATGGTGTCCATCAAGTCTGCCACACCTTCTAAGGCAAAATACTCACACTGCATGGGAATGATCACGCCATCGGTAGCAGCCAAAGCATTCACCGTAAGCATGCTTAAGCTTGGAGCAGTATCCATGATGACATAATCATAGTCTAACTGACTGCTTTTTATGGCATTTTTTAACAAAAATGGTGCATCTGATATGCCCGATAAAGACACATCCATGCCCGCCAAGTCCCGATTTGCCCCGATGATATCAAGATGGTCGTTACTGATGATGGTGTCAGCGAGTACCACTTCATCAAGCAGTACATCCGCCACCGTATAATCTAGGGCATTTTTATCAAACCCCAGACTGGTGGTGGCGTTGCCCTGTGCATCCAGATCAATGAGTAGTACTTTTTTCTTGGCAATGAGTGCCAAAGCAGATGCCAGATTCACAGCAGTCGTGGTTTTGGCAACACCGCCTTTTTGATTGGCGATTGCAATTATTTGCATAAAACACCTTTTAGATATTAATTGTCAATGATTGGTGAAACATTCAACACGTTTGGTTTTTTGTCAAACATACCACGCACCGCTCATCACTAAGCTCTGGTACTTGAATGAGTTTGACATCTATCTGCCAATCACTCAAAGTTAATACATCATCTTGCGTTGGGGCTTTGCCTTTCATGGCATACAACACACCATTTGGCTTTAGGTAGGGCGTGGCTAGTGTCACAAAGTCGTTCAGACTTGCAAAAGCACGGGATGTGATGATGTCAAAATCACCACTAAAATCTTCAATGCGGCTTGCTACAGGCATTAAATTATTCAAGCCCAACTCACCCACCATCTGACGAATAAAGCGGATTTTTTTGCCATTGCTGTCCAAAGCGGTAATCTGCCAATCTGGCCGCATGATGGCAATTACTACAGCAGGTAAGCCCGCTCCTGTTCCGATGTCAAGTACGCTCATGTTCGATTTGTCATAAAATGGCAAGTCAGAGATGATTGCCAAACAGTCCAATATATGCTTAATAAAAGCATCTCTAGGGGCAGTAATGGCAGTCAAATTATACGCCTTCGTCCAAAGAAGCAGATTATCTAGGTAGCCCAATAACTGACGGATTTGATGGTCCGTCAAGGTCAAATTAAGCTGATGAGAGAACTTTTGTAAGTCATCAGCAAAAGCGGTGGCGTGTACCGCTATTTTATGATAAGGTGTGGTCATCGCTTGTTTCATACATCCAAAAAAAATATCATGAGGTCATCATCAACGGTTTGTTTTGTGTTTTTTATCAATTTTTATATTCGTGTTTTTGGTAATTTAAGGTCACATGCACTCTTTTTAGCTTTTTATGGCAACTTTAATGCCAACAATCTATAAGGGCGGTCTTAAAAATCGCAAACCCACCATCAAACACAGACCCATTTGACAATGCTTGACTCAGCACACTATTTTATCACACTATTATCTGTTACAATATCCCCTTTTACTCATTTGATGCCCACGACCGTATGACCGACCAACTCGCCCTTCATCGCTTACATCACACTTCTTTAAAACACTATACCGACATAGATGCCCTACCCAAAGACAGTAAAAAAGTCACCGCACAACCTGCCACCTTTGGGCAGCGTCGTGCTGTGAATGCCATACAGACTGCCCTTGATATCAAGGCGAACGGCTATCACGTCTTTGCCGTGGGCGAAAATGGACTTGGCAAACGGACGCTCATCACACGCCTGCTGACCGAACGTGCCAAACACGAGCCAACTCCTCCCGACCTAGTGTATGTGCATAATTTTGATACGCCTCGCATGCCCATCGCACTTAGTTTACCAAGTGGTCAAGGGGCGGTCTTTGCTAAGGAGATGCACAAACTTTGGCATGCTCTTTATCAAAAAATTCTAAATAAATTTAACAGCATCAGCTACCAAAATAGCATTGCCACTATCAAACAATCCGCCCAAAAACAAGAGCGAATCTTGATAGATGAAATCAATGCCGTTGCCAAAAGTCACAATCTAACCCTGCTGCATTCTGGCGACCAAAAAGCAGTATTTACACCCATTGATGACAAAAAACCCATTGATAATACCATCCTTGATAAACTACAAAAAAAACTGACCAAGATTAATATAGAATTGGATAATTTAGATGATGATGTTCATGGGCAAATTGATGAACTTCACAAAAACCTTTTGACAAAAATCATCACACCTTTATTTGCTCCACTCATCAAAAAATATGTTAATAAAGGCATGGATAAAAAAATACAGGAGTATTTTAAAGACTACCAAAAAGACATCATAGATAACATTGCATTTATCGTAGAAGATGACGAAGATTTTATGATAAAAACAGCGGGCAATATCCCCAATCGCTATTATATCAATGTTGTAGTCAGTCACATACCAGATAGCGGCTCACCGATTGTCTTTGAAGACATGCCAACCCATCCAAATCTACTGGGTCATATTGAATATCTGACACAGCTTGGTACGATTTTGACCGATGCCAGCATGATACGAGCAGGAGCACTGCATAAAGCCAATGGTGGTTATTTGTTATTAGAAGCTGGTAGTGTGTTGGAACATCCTTATGCCTGGCAAGGACTAAAAAGAGCTCTGCAATCTAAAAGACTTAGTATATCTAGCCTAGAACAAATGCTTACCCTGACAGGTTCAGTATCATTAGAGCCAGACAGCACGCCTTTATCTGTCAAAGTGATATTGCTTGGCGAGCCTGATTTATATTATGAACTGCTAGAGTTTGAGCCAGAATTTAATAGCTTGTTTAAAATTCGAGCCGATTTTAATGACACTCTACCCAGAAACAAAGACAGTGAATTATTCATCATTCACAAAATAGCGGATATGATAAAAAAACACGCATTACCTATATTTGATCATACCGCTTTTGGAGCGATACTGGATGAATTATCCATCTATGCTGATGATAAGAAAAAATTAGATTTGCATAGCGACCGCTTGTTGCAGCTTGTGGTAGAATCAGCAAGACAATTTGATTTATCCAACAATAAGAATGATAAAACCGTCAATCAATATCATGTCAAACAAGCCTTAGATGACATCAAAGAGCGAAAAGGGTATTTAAAGGAGCTGTATTGGCAAGAAATCCAAAACGGACAACAGCTGATCACCACCACAGGCAAAGCCATCGGACAAATCAATGCTCTGACCATCATCGCCTATGCTGACAGCGAGTTTGGATTGCCCGCTCGCCTAACCGCTCTCATCGCCCCAAAATTCGGCACAGGCGAGATTTTAGACATCGAGCGAGACGTTGAACTCGGTGGCAGCCTACATGCCAAAGGCATGCTTATCATGACAAGCTTTTTACGTTCGTTGTTTAGTCAATTTGCTGAGCTTAATTTCTCAGCAAGCCTTGCCTTTGAGCAAAGTTATGCCCACATTGATGGAGATTCAGCGACTCTGGCTGAATGTGCAGTGCTGTTGTCCGCCCTTGCTGATGTCTCTATCAGTCAATCGCTTGCCATCACAGGTTCGATGAATCAGCTCGGACAAGCCCAAGCCATCGGCGGTGTGAACGAGAAAATTGTTGGCTTTTTTGATGCTTGCTTTGAGCGTGGATTGACAGGCGAGCAAGGCGTGATTATCCCCAAAACCAACATCGGGCAACTCATGCTGCCTGATAACATCGTGCAAGCAGTGGCGAATGGGGAGTTTCATGTATATGCGGTGGATACAATTTATGACGCTCTAGCCATTTTAACCAACATACCCGTTCATGAAAAAAACAAAAAAGGCGAATACAAAAAACACACACTCTTTGGTAAAATCGTAGAGCGACTGCTGCAATGGCAAGATGACGGCAAAGAGGATAAGGATAAAAAATAAATGCCCATACAATAAAGACTATAAAACACTTATTGTTTTGTCAAAATATGCTGATGATAGAGATGATAATTTTAGGTGGTTATTTTTTATTTACCGCCATCAAGAATTTTTGGGCTTTTATTGCTTTTATGGTTTGTGTCACCATTATCAATATTTTATTAGTAATGAAAAATGCCGATCCATTTTGTCATAACCGCTTTTGTTCATTATAAAGATAGTCTATTTGGTAATAAAACATCTATTTTTAAAATCACTGCATTCATTGTGGTGAGTCAAAAAATAAAAAGAATTAGGCTGTTATTATCATAACTTCTCCATATTCAAATGGATAAGATACTGTTATCATACAGTTATTGATGACTTTATTATAAAAATAGAATTTACCAAGCCTGTCATGATAGACAAACCCACCATCGTCTGTCATAAAAATTGCATTTAGTTCTTTTAGCGGCAGTCGTATGCCTAACCCATGTGCTTTTAATACCGCCTCCTTGATTGTCCAAAGCCTGAACCACAAGAGGATATCTTTGTTTTGTCGCCACAATAGATATTCATCTTCATGAAAATAACGCTTTGCCAATCCGTCAAAATTGATTGTTCTGTTGAGATTTTCAATGTCTACACCAATATCTTGGATATCTACACCATATATCAACGCATAATCTGTCTGGCAATGTGACTGATTAAAGCTAAAATTGGCGATATTGGTAATAAATGGCTTGCCGTATTGTGATTTATCATAAATAGGCGTGGGCAAGTTTTGGTTCTGACAAAAGAGATTTATGTGCCGATGACAATAATGGCGAATCATCCTGCGTTTGTCATTTGGTGTGTGATTATCCGATAAAAAAATCATGGATAATGGCGTATGATGCAGATAAATCATTTTGAAAAAAATTGATGGATATTTTTAAAAATAAGCTATGGTATAATAACGCTCTACTGTTATTTTGTCCAGCCCAGCCATCATGACCAAACAACCCATTAAGAATAAACCTGCCACCACAAAAACCGCTGATACGCCACCGTCTCGCCCCATGTCCAAAGAAAAGCGTGAGCTGTTTTTTGCCAAGCTTGCTGACCACATCAAAGAGCCTGTGACCGAACTCAATTACTCCTCCGACTTTGAGCTGCTTATTGCTGTTATGCTCTCTGCTCAAGCCACCGATAAAAGCGTGAACATTGCCACCGATAAGCTCTTTGCTGTCGCTCATACGCCACAGACGATACTGGATTTGGGGCTTGATGGATTAAAGTCATACATCAGCAGCATTGGACTGTACAATTCCAAAGCGACAAACATCATCAAAACCTGCCAAGACCTGATAGACAAGCACGAGGGGCAAGTGCCACGCACAAGAGACGAACTTGAGTCCTTGGCAGGCGTGGGTCGAAAAACTGCCAATGTGGTACTCAATACTGCCTTTGGCGAGCCTGTAATGGCAGTGGATACACATATTTTTCGAGTGGGTAATCGCACAGGGCTTGCCACAGGCAAAACAGTGCTGGCAGTAGAGAAAGCACTGATGAGGCGAATTCCAAGCCGATTTTTGGTGGATGCTCATCACTACCTAATCTTACATGGTCGCTATACCTGCATGGCTCGCTCTCCAAAATGTGGCTCATGTGTGGTGTTTGATGAGTGTATGTTCAAGGACAAAGCAAAATGGGCAGACTTGACTTGATGGCATTTAGAAATGATGTCTTAACCCTTGTGTCATTTTTGTCAGTATGATGTACAGGTGGCGATATTTTTGGCATTAAAACCAATGAAATAAAAACTTTGCCAATTATAACTATGATGTTCATGCTAACAATCTGAGCAATAACCACATCCATACTTATGATAACTGAAAAATATCACGGTGATGGCATCAGTGTGATTAATCATAAGTTTAAAGAAAATAACATTGTTTAATTTGTATTATGGTGGTTATTGTTTGGTAATGACAGATTTAATTAAGGTATGAACCAACTGATAGCCATTCACCACTCAGCGACAAACCAACCTGAACATCATTCATAAAGCCGATGACATGGGGTTTTATCCTGACAAGCATCGTTACCATCATCCTTATGATAAAGTCTTAGACTTTATCATCATGACCACCATGATAATAAAAAAACTTAAATTTTATCATATAATTCTCATAAAAAAACAGGCAATCCACATTGCCTGTTTTTTGGTTAAGACGATTAATTTTTACAAAAAATCTCTAAATCAGACTTTTTAAAAAAAGCCCATTGCTTTCGGTGAGTAACTCACCAATAGATTTTTGGTTTGTTGATAATGCTCTAGCATCATCTTATGATTCTCACGTCCAATGCCTGACTTCTTATAACCCCCAAAGGCGGCATGAGCAGGATAGATGTGATAGCAGTTCGTCCACACACGTCCTGCTTGAATGGCACGTCCAGCACGATAAGCAATCTCACCACTTCTAGACCAGACACCTGCACCCAAGCCATACATGGTATCATTGGCGATTTTCATGGCTTCATCAAAATCCTTAAAAGTGGTCACAGTCAAGACAGGTCCAAAGATTTCATCACGGAATACTTGCATCTCATTCGTACCTTTAAATACAGTCGGCTCAATATAAAATCCACCGTCTTCATTTTCTTTACGCTCACCACCACCTGTCAGAAGCTCTGCTCCCTCTTCTTGTCCAATACCGATGTATTTTAGAATCTTATCTTGCTGTTCTTGACTGGCTTGTGCACCAATCATGGTATCAGTAACAAGCGGATGTCCTGTCTTGATGGACTTGACACGCTCAATGGCTCGCTTGATGAATTCATCAGCAATACTCTCATGCACCAAAGCACGTGACGGGCAAGTGCAAACTTCGCCTTGGTTTAGGGCAAACATCGCAAAGCCTTCTAATGCTTTATCCAAGAACTCATCATCCTTATCCATCACATCAGCAAAGAACACGTTGGGTGATTTACCGCCAAGTTCAAGCGTGACAGGAATGATATTTTCGGTGGCGTACTGCATGATATACTGACCAACTTCAGTTGAGCCTGTAAAGGCAATCTTAGCAATGCGTGGATTGGTTGCAAGCGGCTTACCGACTTTTAATCCATCACCATTAACAATGTTTAGCACGCCTTTTGGAATCAAATCAGCAATGATTTCCACGAGCACAAGAATGCTAACAGGGGTTTGCTCAGCTGGTTTTAGTACAATACAATTACCCGCAGCTAGAGCGGGAGCAATTTTCCACGCTGCCATCAAAATGGGGAAGTTCCAAGGAATGATTTGACCAACCACTCCAAGTGGCTCATGGAAGTGATACGCAACCGTATCGTGGTCAATCTCGCTAATGCCACCTTCTTGTGCTCGAATACAACCTGCAAAATAGCGGAAATGGTCAATCGCAAGAGGGATATCTGCCGCCAAGGTCTCACGCACAGGTTTGCCATTCTCCCATGTTTCAGCAACCGCCAAAAGCTCCAAGTTTTCCTCTAAGCGGTCAGCAATTTTTAATAAAATATTAGAACGCTCCATGGGCGAGGTTCTACCCCAAGCATCTTTAGCCTTATGAGC
>JBHCHC010000026.1:0-5678 GCA_041802645.1 Moraxella sp.
ATCACCGCTCCAGAACCATAACTCATCAACACATAGTTTGCCACCCAAATCGGCACAGGCTCGCCCGATACAGGGTGTTTGGCAAAGAAACCTGTATCCATGCCCACTTTTTCGGTTTTTGCAAGCTCACTTTCGGCAACTGAGCCTTGTTTGCAGAGTTGGCAAAATTGGGCGATCGCTTCATTTTGGCGAGCCACATACTGGGCAAGGGGGTGTTCGGCAGACACCGCCAAATAACTTACCCCCATCACAGTATCAGGGCGAGTCGTAAAGACGGTCAGCTTGTCTGATTGCCCCTCGATATCGTAGCTAAAATCCAACTCCATGCCGTGACTCTTACCAATCCAGTTTTGTTGCATGGTCAGTACTTGTTTTGGCCACTTATTCTCCAGCAGTTTTAAATCATCAAGCAGCTCATCGGCGTAATCTGTGATTTTAAAATAGTACATGGGAATGTCTCGTTTCTCAACGAGTGCACCTGAACGCCAGCCACGTCCATCCACAACTTGCTCATTAGCAAGCACGGTATTATCCACAGGGTCCCAGTTCACGGTGGCAAGCTTTTTATAGACCAAGCCTTTTTTATAAAGTTGTAAAAACAGCCATTGTTCCCACTTATAATACTCAGGCGAACAGGTGGCGAACTCACGAGACCAATCAATGGACAAGCCAAGTGCTTTTAGCTGTCCACGCATGTGTTCAATGTTCGCCATCGTCCAGGTGTGTGGGGCAACCTTATTGTCAATGGCAGCATTCTCGGCAGGCAGACCAAAAGCATCCCAGCCCATCGGCTGCATGACATCATAGCTCTTTTGGCGATAATAGCGAGACAGCACGTCTGTGATGGCATAGTTGCGAACATGTCCCATGTGCAGTTTGCCACTAGGATAAGGGAACATGGAGAGCATATAGCGAGTAGGTTTGCCATTGTCATTATTGTCCGTATGATAGCGGCTGTCAGCTTGCCATTTGGCTTGTTGGGCTTGCTCAATGGCATTAAAATCGTAATCGTTTAGGCTCATAACTGTCTCAAAATTTAACTAAAAATAACAGGCTATTATAGCCGATTTTTGTTATAATTTGCCAAATTTTTCTACCCTCACTTATTGGAACACCAAACATTCATGCTTTTGTTAGTGCTTTATGAGTAAAGCCTTTAAAAAGTCATTTGGTCAATGTTTCATTTTTACATCAATTAAGGTCAAATCTTAGTTTCGCATTTTTGGTAGAGTTAAAATATTAACACCCCAACATCTTAAGGAATATCCCATGCTCACAGTTTATGGCATCAAAAACTGCAATACCATGAAAAAAGCGTTTGATTTTTTAAACCAAAAGGGCATTTACCATCAGTTTTTTGATTACAAAAAGACGGTGTTAAGCCAAAGCGACTTTGAAAAATTTGTTAGGTTATTTGGCGATAGAGTCATCAATAAACAAGGCACCACCTATCGCAAGATGAATGATGCTGCCAAAGCAGTTTTGGCAAGTGGCGATACGTCTGCCATGTATGACCTTGTCAAAGACAATCAAAGCATGCTAAAACGCCCGATTGTCATTGGTGAGAAGGTGGCTCTCATCGGGTTTGACGAACAGCACTGGCTGGAAGTTTTTGATTGATGTTCAAAACCCCTACACCCTTTTTGGATATTAAGCATTAGGGCGTGTTGACATTGCACACGCTCTAATGCTAGATGTTAGAGCTTTAGGCATGCTTTTGGTGAAAATAAGCCAAATCTTATCTTTTGTTATTAATAAACTTGTGAATATATCATGCTCGCTACGTTTATGACCCAATAAAGTCAGATGGTTATCTAAATTTTTCATTTAAATTGAAACATTAACACACCCTAGTCATATGAGGGGTGATATCACCCCTCATCACATTAACATAATTTTGTCACACAAACTTCCCACCAGAATGGATTTATGGCGTTTTTTCACCCTGAGCACCGAAAGTTTAACTGTTTGAGTGGCTGGGTTTACAACAAACGCATTATTTTATCACTCCGCTCTACTCAAAGCCCAAGGCACGGCTTATCCATTTTTACCCAAAACACCCACATTCTAAGACTTGTTGTTATGCTGTGTGGTGGGGGCTGATTGATGATGCTTAACATGTTAGTCACCACCATCGCCATTTGAGCCATCATCATTTGATGCACCAGATGAGCTGTCATTTGGTTTTTTGACGCTTTTTGTTTTCATTCTAAAAGGTCTATGCCAAAATGGCTTTAGCCCCTTTTTCCACAACACAACCAAAACCAGCACTCCCAATATGAATGCCCAAAGACTGGTCAGCCACAAGATAAACTCTAAGAAATATAGCCAACCTTGACCCAGACTTTGACTCAGCCGATGAGTAAAATTCGCTCGCTCATCTTTGGCGATATAAGCATCCGTATCAGGCATGACAGACTCAAAAATCTGTGGATTTTGATAAAAGGCTAAGGAAATGGTACTAAATGCCACTTGTTCAGCCAAAGCTTGACGGTCAAGATGAGCAAGTGTTTCACGGTACTTAGATTCGGCAATGCTGCCTACATGAGCCGATTTATCCCCCAAGTCGTCCGTCTTGGTGGCATCTAGGTTGTTTAACTGCTTTTGCTTTTCCGCTTCTATTTGAGCGTGCAAAGCTTGGCGTTGTAAGTCTAAGGCGACATCACTGGCGTTAAATGATTGATTATTCAAAAACACCACCTGACCTTGCACGCCCTTTAGAAACTCACCTACTCTCGCCTTGGGTATCCGCACGGTCATTTGCCCATGGCGAACGAAGTGTGTTAAGACTTTGAGCCGCTCGCCTCCGATTGGGTAGCGGTGCGTGTCTGTGGTTTCATTGTAGATGTTTGACGTCTGAATGTAGCCGCCTGTTTGTAAGGCAAGTGCCTCTAAGCTATCTTTGGTAGCGACCACATCTTTAACAGCAAACTGTACATCCGCCTTGATGACAAAGGCTTTGTTCGTCAAGTGGGCTTGTTCACCCTGTGTGGTGGCTTGACTGTTCAACGTGGGGTTGGTAGGATTTTATTTTTCTGACCCTTCTAATACACTCGCTTGGGTGGTCATACTCTCGGCAGCCATGCTGGCATCGCTACTGGCAGATTGATGATATGCATCGCCTTCTGGAGGTGGGGAGCAGGCAGACAGTAGAATAATCAAGGAAATGACCCATAACGATTTTTGCATAAGTTATCCTTTATATAAAACCATCTTAGCTGACTTGGTTGCTTAAGATGGCTCAAAAATTGGTTTGGTTGCTGCACTTGGGTACTAAACCCGCTTAGTTGGGTTATTTTGATTTGGTCTGACCTAAATCAGACAGCCTCCCTTAAAATCTGTGTCCCCACCCCTTCGTCGGTAAAGATTTCAAGCAAGCAGGCGTGTGGCACTCGCCCATCTACGATGGTGGCACTTCTTAGCCCTGCTTTGACAGCATCCAATGCTCCTGCGATTTTGGGTATCATACCGCCACTAATCGTACCATCGGCGATGAGATTATCCACATCAGTGGGCGATAGGCTTGTCAGCACATTGCCTGACTTGTCTAGCACACCTTTAATGTTGGTTAATAGCAGCAGGCGCTCCGCCCCCAAAAATTCCGCCACACGACCTGCCACCAAGTCGGCATTGATGTTATAGGTGTTACCGTCTTCATCCACACCCAGCGGGGCAATGACAGGAATAAAGTCGGCACTGATGAGCATGTCAATAACCCCTTTATTAATGCTTTTGACCTCGCCCACAAAACCCAAATCAACAGGCGTCCCGTCATCTTTGGTCATGATGAGTTTTTGAGCGGTGATTAGGCTTGCATCTTTGCCTGTCAAGCCGATGGCTCTGCCACCGTGCTTGTTAATCAAATTCACGATGGATTTATTTACACTGCCACCAAGTACCATCTCCACCACGTCCATCGTGGCTTTATCAGTAACTCGCATACCATCAATGCGGTCGGACTCTCGCCCAAGTTCCTTTAATAGATTATCCACCTGCGGTCCGCCTCCGTGCACCACCACAGGATGAATGCCGACAGTTTTAAGTAAGACAATGTCTCGAGCAAAAGAACTTTCTAGCACAGGGTCGGTCATGGCATTGCCGCCATATTTGACCACAATGAGCTTATCTTTGTACCGCTGAATATAAGGCAGAGCAGTGGTGATGGTTTGGGCGGTGAGCTTGGCTTCAGCAAGCGTTAAAGATTTGTGTTGCATGGTTTTTCCTTTAGGGGTTATTAATTGTTGGTATCATGTCTCTACTAGATGTACTGCGAAATAAAAATCTTGTCTATGCAACTCCTTGCATTTACTCGGTTTTTAAATTTGAGAAACATGATAAAATCGTTATTTCGCAGTGGGTCTACTGATTCATTTCTTGGCATCGGTGGTTTTGATATGAATGCCATGAACACATTTAGTATAAAAAGAGTACTCTTTTGGTGTGATTTTCTAGGGCGTGGTGATGCCTTTAATTTAAGTAAAAATTTAGACAAAGCCCATTTTAGATGATAATTTTTAGATGATAAATGTAGGCAATATAATCATATTGGCAAGTTTATTCATAACAAAAGACAGAAGTGGTTTTTTTACCAAAACATCCCATCACTTACCTTCGGGATTTTTTAAGGTGTGTGAAACATCAACGCATCCTAGATATTTAATTGATTGGTGCCAAGTAAATTTTTTAGCTTATTTAACCCCAGAACTACCAAAGCCGCCCGTGCCACGTTCACTTGTTTTGCTAAATTCATCAACCAATTCAAAATCAGGACGAGCCACCGGCACGACCACATACTGTGCCATACGTTCGGCAGGATTTAGGGTAAAGTCCTCATCACTTCTGTTCCACACCGACACCATCAGCTCACCTTGATAATCCGCATCAATCAAGCCCACCAAGTTACCCAACACAATACCATGCTTATGACCCAGTCCCGAACGTGGCAAAATCAGCCCCGCAAAGTTGGGGTTGGCGATATAAATAGCCATCCCTGTGCCAATCAGCCGACATTCTCCTGCCCTAATCACCATAGGTTCATCGATACACGCTCTTAAATCTATGCCGGCTGAATCTGTCGTGGCTCGGGTGGGTAAGGGGAAATTGGGGTCGGTGCCGATTTTGGGATTTAGGAGTTTGACTTGGACGCTATTCATAAGGCTCGCCTTTTACCGATAATAAATAGATTAATTTTAAGGATTTCGCATCAAAAAAGCAATGAAAAGACCCAAAAACACCGCCCTCTTTTGTAAAATTTAAAAATTTCATAAAAAATACTTGACGTATCCAAATTTTACTATATAATACGCACCACGTTTAGCAATAAGGGTCGTTAGCTCAGTTGGTAGAGCAGTTGACTTTTAATCAATTGGTCGCAGGTTCGAATCCTGCACGACCCACCATCATTCTAAACTGACCGAATTAAGCCTTGTGCTTATCGGGTCGTTAGCTCAGTTGGTAGAGCAGTTGACTTTTAATCAATTGGTCGCAGGTTCGAATCCTGCACGACCCACCATTCCCCAATAGCTCAGTCGGTAGAGCATCGGACTGTTAATCCGTGTGTCCCTGGTTCGAGCCCAGGTTGGGGAGCCAAATTCAAAAAAGCCTTTGTTATTTTACAAAGGCTTTTTTTATTGATATGTCTTGTTAATTATCCACCGCTTGATTATAATGATAAGATA
>JBHCHC010000027.1:0-3526 GCA_041802645.1 Moraxella sp.
AACTTCAAGGCTGTCTGAGCCGAAGCCAGCAGTCGGCAACAAAAAGCCACTCGTGCGTCTGTCATCAATGGGGAAGTTAAAATAGGGCAAATAAAAGACAGGCACATTACCGATTCTTAGCGTGCTGTTCTTAGCGATGCCACGCCCTGTATCGTTATCAATGTCGATGCTGCTGGCATCCAAATGCCACTTACGTTCGGTAGGCGGGCAGGTGGTAAACATCACCTCTTGTAGATGATATTGGTTGTCACCGGTTTTATTTAAGGTTTGGGCGTGTCCATGAGCATTCATGGTGGTACTGGCAAAAGCAACATCATGAGCGATGGCGGTATTGCCATCATCAGCATAATATAAATTATCAGCGATACCGATGATGCCTGTTCCACTGATTTTGCGACTGCCTTGTTCTTGGGAGGTACCATCGCTAAAGAGTACTTGCCCTGTGGCTTGCATCTGTCCTGTGCTGGGTTGGTAGATGAGCTTATCGGCAAGAATTTGTTGGTTATTTTGCTCAATGATGACATTACCAGAGAGTTCAGCATAGTCTTGGTTATCATAATAGCCATAATCAGCCTGAGCATAAAAAGTATCGGCGGGGGCATGACTGGCATCGCCCTCATAACCCAAAGCTTGGCTTAGGCTGGTTTGCTTGGGTTGTATCCATACGCCTTCACATCTTGCCATTTGGTCGTCATCATTGGATTTGGTGTGATAATACTGAGCAAGTGTGGCAAGACTTTGGCTTTTTTTGGTCTGGGTGTGGTGTTTTTGACTGATGGCATCAGTGGTCACCAAAGTGGTGGGGTGATTGATGTCTGAGGTTACAAAATGCTGAGTGTTGATGTTCTGTTTGGCAGAAGGAGTGGTGACATCAGTCGGTGCAAGCGTAATGCTGTTGGTTGGCTCAAGAGCATCATCATGCAGATGGGCAGGCTTGGGCTGTGTAATGAGAGGAGTGTTACTGGTGTGATTTGAGGGGTCACTCATGACATCAAAAGTGGTCAGACTTGTTTGTGATGCCATTGACATTAGAGCGTCATCGCCTGATGATGAAGTGGATGGCTCATATCCAATGGCAGGTGCCTGATTCATGGTATTATCTAGAGAATAGGCAATGCCATCAGAGGTAACAAACGTCTGAGTATGACCTGCAGCGGGCAGTATGCCAAATAATGCCATACTAACGCAGATGGTCAGCTCATGTTTTTTAGTAAAAAACACTTGTCCTCTTATTCGCTGTCGTATTTTTGCCTGTCCGCTTGCCATGATGATATCCGATTGACTAAAATGTGTGCCTAAAATCGCCATTTTACCTTATTTTTACTTTAAAATTAACAGCTTTTACCATTTTTTATAAAAATTTACCCTAAGCTTTGTCTTGGAGTGGAAATGACTGGTGTAAAGCCTAAAATTAGGCTAAACTATGCTGATTTTAACACCACTTTTCACTCACTTTATAATTAATTGAGGGCCAACCATGACTCGCCATGATGAGATGATGAATTTTTTAAATAATCACCTAAGCACAGACTTTACGGTGGAGAGTTTGGCAGGTGATGCCAGTTTTCGCCGTTATCATCGCATTCATTTTAAGGTGGTGAGTCAAGAGGATAAGCGTGAGATGACCTATCTTTTGATGGATGCTCCACCCGACAAAGAAAGCGTAACAGAGTTCGTTGAAGTTGCTCATATCATGAGTGAAGCGATTAATGTGCCCGACATCATCGCTAAGGATATCTCTTTGGGATTTTTGTTGTTACAGGATTTTGGGACTACCGAATTTGCTCATCTGATTGCCCATGATAAACACAACATGAATCGCTATTATCAAAAGGCTTATCAGGCACTCATTGAATTACAAGCGTTAGACACGGACGTAAATCTGCCTGCATATAGCAACCAAAAATTAAATGATGAAATGGATTTGTTTAGCCAATGGTTTTTGCCTTATATCCAAGTTAGTTTGACAGAAGATGAACAGATGCTATGGCAAACCCTAAAAGATATAGTCATCGCCGATGTTCAAAAACAACCCAAGGTCATCGTTCATCGTGATTATCACAGTCGTAATCTCATGCAAGATAAAGCCTCTGACGATTTGGGCGTGATAGATTTTCAAGATGCGGTGATTGGGGCGGATACTTATGATTTGGTAAGTCTGGTGCGAGATGCCTATATTGATTTTGATGAAACATGGGTGAATGAACAAATCAAAGCATTTTACGATCTAAAATATCATGAGCCAAATAACTCTATCATTTCATTAAATGAATTTACCAAAAATGTGAATGTCATGGGCGTGCAAAGACACCTAAAAGTCCTAGGGATTTTCATTCGTTTGTTTCAAAGAGATGGTAAATCACGCTACTTAGAAAACATACCCAAGGTGATGAATGATTTGTGCCATGAGCTGATTTGGCTAAAAAAGCAGGGCGATAATGCTGTCTATGGTCAATTTTATGACTTCATGCATCACAGGGTTATGCCATCTTACCAAACTGCATTTTCATAAAGCCTACCAGTGTCAAAACGTTAAAATACCGATACAACCCATCATTTGAAAAAGACAGCCATGATAACCCAAGCCATGATTTTAGCAGCTGGCAAAGGTACTCGCATGAGACCTTTGACATTGACCACGCCAAAACCTCTTGTGATGGTGGCGGATAAGCCTTTAATAGTTTGGCATATTGAACGCCTAAAACGGGCAGGTATTATTGATATCACGCTCAATGCAGGCTACTTAGGGCAAGTCTTAAAGGATTTCTTTGCCAGCCATGATTTTGGTGTCAACATCAGCATTTCTGATGAAAGCATGCTGCCTGAGCCATTAGAGACGGCGGGAGGCATCGCCTATGCCTTAGCACATGGTAAACTAAAAGATGAGCCATTTTTGCTGATTAATGGTGATGTGTGGAGTGAGTTTGAGTTTGATGAGTTAAGCCACCATCATTTGGGGGATCATTTGGCACATCTTATGCTCACGCCCAACCCTGAACACAACCCTTTGGGTGACTTTGCCTTAAGTGATACACCAGAAGGTAGTGTGAGGCTAAAAAGTAACGATACTGATAATTATACATTTGCTGGTATCAGTGCGATGCTGCCTAAAATGGTGTCAAGCGTGAGTGCGGGCAAGGTAGCTCCTTTGGCACCGCTGCTGCGTTTGGCGATGAATCAAGGCAGAGTCAGTGGGGCATTACTGCATGATAAATGGGTGGATGTAGGCACTATGGAGAGGCTCCAAGAGGTGGAGGCGTATATCCAGACTAAGAAGAAAAGTGGCAGCCACTGATGCCTATGAAAATGAACTTCTTTGTGAATTGATTTTAATAATAAAGTTGTTAAAATTCAATATATTATAAAATATTTTTATATTTTTCACAAAAACCATTTGACACTCCCCCAAAAACCTATATAATACGCACCACAACGAACGGCAGACATCATAAATCTTATTGTTGATTGTCAAAACGTTCGGGCGGTTAGCTCAGTTGGTAGAGCGTCTGCCTTACAAGCAGAGGGT
>JBHCHC010000028.1:0-20721 GCA_041802645.1 Moraxella sp.
AACATCTAAACCGCAAACTAAAAATTTTTAAAATTCTAAGCACAACTTACCGAAATTACCAAAGAAGGTTTAATTTAAGAGCTAACTTGATAGCTGGGATTGTTAATAAAGGGTTGTAGGTTATTTCGCAGTGGGTCTAATCTCAAAAATGTTATTACCATGCGTGTCAATGGAGACAATCAAAGGGCCAAATTCTTCTACTTCACACACCCAAAGCGTCTCAGGCATGCCCAAATCCTGCCATTGTGCATCGATGATGCGTTTGACTTTTTTGGCTGCCAGCACGGCATTGCCTGCAGGATACACCAGATGCAGTGCTTTAAATTCTTCGCAACCTGCTTGGGTATTTGGCCCCATGCCGCCTTTACCCACAATCAGCTTTACTCCTGTTTTTTCAATAAACTGTTTTTCAAACTTCTCCATTCGCATGCTCGTGGTTGGGCCAACAGAGATCATCTCAAAATTGCCATCCTCATGGCGTTTGACGATGGGACCAGCGTGCAAAATCGCCAAGTTCTTCAGATCCACAGGCAGATCCATGCCTTTCTCAATCAGCCGTCGATGTGCCACATCACGGCAAGTCACGATCACGCCACTCAGATAGACGATGTCACCAACTTTAAGATCTTGAATATCGCTGTCTTGGATTGGCGTGGTTAAAATGTGTTTTTGCATACTCATCTCCTACTCATTGACCCAAAGTGACATTAGTATGGCTTGGCGTCGTCACATTCAGATGACGATCGAATACGATCTGACCACGACGATGTGACCAGCAGCCTGTATTGACCGCCACGCCGATGGTTGATGGATGTCTTGCGGTGTGCTCGACATTCACACCCATCACGGTTTTGTTGCCTGATAAGCCTTGTGGGCCGATACCCAGTGCATTGATACCATCTTCAAGCAGCTGCTCAAGCTTCGCTGCTCGCTCATTCGGATTTTTGCTGTCCACGGGGCGCATGAGTGCTTTTTTGGATAGCAGCGCTGCGGTCTCCACCGAAGTTGCCACACCGATGCCAACCAGCAGTGGTGGGCAGGCGTTCAGGCCATAGCTTGTCATTCTATCTAGCACGAATTTCACCACACCTTCATAACCTTCTCCTGGCATCAGCACCGTGGCATTGCCAGGCAGCGTACAGCCACCACCTGCCATATACGCATAGATACTGCATTCATCAGAATCTTCGACAATCTCCCAAAAGACACTCGGTGTGCCTTTGCCCACATTTTTGCCTGTATTATACTCATCAAATGTTTCCACCGAATTATGATGCAGTGGCGTGGTCTCGGTTGCATCCACCGTAGCCATTTTTAGGATTTTTTCAATTTGTCCAATATAGGGGAAATGCTCACCGCAGCTGACAAAAAACTGCATCACGCCGGTATCTTGGCAACTGGGTCTTTTAAGATCGGCAGCGAGTGCTTGGTTTTCAAACATGGTGCGATAAATGATTTTTGCCATCGGATATTCTTCTTGTGTGGATAGTCCGTACAGTTTATTCATCACATCATCAGGCAGTTTATAGCTGATCAGCGAGATAAACTGGCTCATAATCTCGGTCATCTTAGCAATGCCCAATTGCTTGTCTGTCATCGTTTGTGTCTGACTCATCACATACTCCTTACAGTAGATTCATTTGGATAAAATTAGGGATAAAAAGGAAATAGCATTGGCAATAATAAAAACGAGATAATCACTGATAAAATCACCAAAGGCAGCCCTGCTTTGACATAATCATTAAATCGATAATTACCAATACCATAAATCATCGCATTTGCAGGCATACCGATCGGTGTGGCATAGGCAAAAGATGCTCCGATAACCGTTGCCATCAATACCGCTTTGGGATCGGCGCCGATCTTTTGGGCGATCAATAAGCCAATGGGAACAAGCAGTGCCGTGGTCGCTGTGTTTGACATAAAATTGGTCAATACCGCCGACACCACCAAAATTACTGCCAAAATAACGAAGGGTGACGGTGACTCGCCCAATACCCAAACTAGCCCATCAGCAATCATATTGCCTGCACCTGATTTTTGGAGTGCTGTGGCTAATGATAATGAACCCACAAATAACAAGATGGTCTTCATATCAATCGAACGCATGGCGCTATTTTCATCAATCACTCGAAACACGATCAAAATCAATGCTCCAAGCCAAGCACTGACATATAAGCGGATGCCAAGCTGACTTTCAAACACCATTGCCAATACCGTAAAAATCAGCACTACCAATGACAGGTTTCTTTTCCATGCAGGTACTTGATCGTAATCAATGTCGCTGGCAAAAAGATCACTCCCCTGCCCATCAGTAGTAGCCTGAGTGCTTGGCAGCAGCTTATAGCCGACAAGTGCAAAATACACCATGCCAAGCAGCAATATCGGCAAACCAACCAGTGCGTACTCAAAAAATCCAAATTCAAGGCCGATGCTTTGTAGTCCAGATTGGGCAATCATATTGCCTGGTGCGCCAATCAAGCTTAAATTACCGCCCATCGCAGCAGCGATGACTAAAGGTAGTAACAATCGACCCCTTGCAAATCCAGAGCGTGCCGCAATGCCGACCACCACAGGAATCAATACAGCCGCTGTGCCTGTATTTGACAAAAACCCAGACATCACGCCCGTCACCAACATGACGACCAAGATCAGCTGCCTTTCTGTTTTTGCAAATCTTACAACCATACCGCCAAGTTTATTTGCCATGCCTGTCTCAAAAATCGCCGCACCGATGATAAACATGGCAATAAACAACAACACATTGCTATCAACAAAGCCCGAAAACGCTTCTGCAGGCGTCAAAACACCCGTCAAAACAAATCCCACGCTCAAAAGCATCGCTGTGACTGACAACGGAATCATCTCCGTCACAAACAGCACAATCGCTGCACCCAAAAATAACAATGTCACGATCTCTGCACTCATACTTTCTCCTTGTGCCAGTGAACCTGTGTTAAGTTTAGGCTAAAAATGAGATTTTATTATGCATTTATTGCAGGTGTTGTTGCGATTAATGCAAAAGATGGTGCAACAAAAAACCCACCGAACTGATTCGATGGGTTATTAAAGATTAAAATATCAAGTCACGAGCTTCTTGGGTTGCAACCTACCTGTCATGGTTACCTCGCCCAGTCCGATAAAGTCATCATGATACAGTCGAATTTGCACAGTATCACCCTCAAAGCTTAACGTGTCAAGACGGTCTTTGATATTAAGACGCTGCCCCAGTTTTATGCGTTTGGTTTCATCGGTTGTGAGTCTAATGATGGGTAGATGAGCAAGCAAAGCATCAATGGGCAGCAGCCTATCCAGTCGCCTCTCAAATGGCATCTCTACCAACTCATCCAGTCCCACCGCACTCTCCACCTCGAAGCCGCCCGTAGCGGTACGGTGCAGTGCAACCAAATACCCTACCGTACCAAGTGCCAAAGCAACGTCCTCGCCTAGCACACGCACATAAGTACCTTTTGAGCAGATGACATCAAGCTTCACAGTATCATCACTGATCTTAGCCAGACTCAGCCGATGAATGGTAATCGGGCGAGCCGACCTCTCTATGTCTATGCCTTCTCGAGCGTATTCGTAGAGCTTTTTGCCGTCTTTTTTGAGTGCAGAATACATGGGTGGAACTTGAGCTTGTGCACCAATGAAGGCTTGGGCGATGTCGTCTAGCTTATGTTGGTCAAAAGCAGGAATAGAGGCTCGCTTGATGACTTGCCCCTCCTTGTCACCTGTGTCGGTCTGCTCGCCTAGCCTGATGGTAGCGGTGTACCCCTTATCAGCATCTAGCCCAAAGCTGCTAAATTTGGTTGCCTCGCCGAACACCACTGGTAATAGCCCTGTTGCCATCGGGTCTAAGGTGCCGGTATGCCCTGCTTTTTTACTGTCATACTGTGGCGACATAAACAGCCGTTTGGCTTGTGACAAGGCAGCGTGCGAACTCATGCCCGTGGATTTATTTAAAAGAAGCACGCCTAAGACTTGCTTTTTTGTCATCAAGAATTATCCACATCGTTAAGCTCGGTTTTGGCTGTTTTTTGCATGGCTTCATTGACCAAATTCATCATGTGGTTGCCATGTGCAGTCACTTCATCATAATGAAAACGCAAGCGTGGCGTGGTACGAGTTTTCATGGTAGCAGACAGCTGGGTACGTAAAAACCCTGAGGCATTTTTTAGCACCTCTAGGCTATCACGATGGGCATCCATGCTCATCCCACCGTCCTGAGATGGTTCTAAAATCGTCACATAAATGTCAGCATATCCTAAGTCAGGACTGACTTTGACCGATGAGATGGTCACAAATGCTGTCAGGCGTGGGTCGTTAATCTCATCACGGATAAGTACAGATAAGGTACGTTGGATTTGGTCGGCTAAGCGTTGTAGACGTTGGTTCATGGTTGGTTCTTACTCTTTTGGTTTGTCTAAAATGACTGCTAGTATAGCCGATTTTGGTCGATTTAACCAATGTTCTTTTTAGGGCTCATTCTAATCCATCTGATTTTGGTCGATGATGGCGATTTGTGCAGTTTTTTGACAAAATTTGTAGTAAAATCTACCCAACACGTTCATACAAACTGCCATGACCACCAATCCTAACCCAAATCCCATTCATTGGTTTCGCCACTCATTGCCCTACATTAACACACATCGGGGCAAGACCTTTGTGGTCATGATTACTGGCGACGCCATCGCTCATGCCAATTTCCCCACTCTTGTACAGGATTTGGCACTGCTCCACAGCTTAGGCATTCGTTTGGTGCTCGTGCATGGAGCTAGGATTCAACTCAATGAGGCACTCATGCAGGCAGGACTATCTGATGACACACCTTTTTATGATGGGGTCCGTATCACGCCTGCCTCTGCCATGCCAACCATACTGGCGACAGTGGGACAGCTGACTTTAAAAATACAAGGGGAGTTTTCTAAAGGGCTTGCCAATACCCCCTTGTTTGGGGCAAAAATCAGCACCATCACAGGCAACTTTGTTAGTGCCAAACCTTTTGGTGTGCGTGATGGGGTAGACTTCATGCAGACAGGCGAGGTTCGTCGCATCGACGAGGTTGCCATACGCCAAAGTCTTGACAATCATCACATCGTCATCGCCAACTCCATCGGATTTTCGGCGACGGGTGAGCTGTTTAATTTGGACGCCCAAGATGTTGCCACACACATCGCTGTTTCTATTGATGCGGACAAACTCATCATCTTAGACCAAGCCATCACCGACAGCGATGGCAAGCTCGTCCGAGAACTGACCATTCAAGACACCCAAGTGCACAACAATCCCCTATTAAAAAATGCTCTATATGCCTGCGAACATGGTGTGCCACGTGTGCAACTCATTGATTTTAACAAAGATGATGCCTTACTTGGCGAATTATTCACCACAGATGGCACAGGCACACTCATCAGCCGTCATGCCTATGACCACATCAGGCAGGCAAGTGTTGATGACATCTTAGGCATCGTGGCACTCATCAGACCCTTAGAAGTTCAAGGAATTTTGGTGGTGCGTCATGAGAGCGATATTGAACAAGACATTGATGCTTATTTTGTCATAGAAAGGGACGGGCGAATCATCGGCTGTGCCTGCCTGTACGACTTAGGCGATGACTGTGCTGAAATAGCCAGCATTGCCATTGATGCTGAGTATAGAAGTGGTGAGAGAGGGTCAAATTTACTCAAATTCATTGAGCATCAAGCCAAAAACATGGGTAAGCATCGTTTATTTGCCCTGACAACTCGAACTCTGCATTGGTTCATTGAACATGGTTTTCATGAAACCTCGCCCACCGAGTTACCCGCCAAACGCCATGAAAAATGGCATAACGGACGCAACTCAAAAGTGCTTTTAAAGCAGATTTAAAAGCACTTTAACATCTTCATCCACAATACAAGATGAGATTTTTAAAGGCATTTTTGATAAAATACCCGCTTCTTTGCATTTTTTGCCAGTTTTTATCATGAAAACATACGTTCCGCTCATCGCCTTACTACTCTTGAGCTCTTGCGACAAATCAGCCACTTCACATAACGCACAAGAAGCTCATGATGTCTCTTCTCAAGCATCCGCCACGCCCACCTCTGCACCCAAGAACTCAGGCAACCCCCATGACTTAAAAGCCTTAGCTGATACACTTCATACCTCAGATGAAGCAGCTGATGATGCAGAGATTGAGCCCATCATCACTCCTGATGGCAAAACCCAAATAAACTGGTCGCTCATCCATACAAATACCCCCAAGGCAGATTTGACCAACTATTCCTACCCTATCGCCCTTGACAGTGCGGCGGTCAAAAACTACGCCAAAGCCTATCAAATCACAGATAAGCAAGCACAGCACAGCATCGTGGTCAGCATGGCAAGCCCTGAGGCACTCAGCAAAATCTTAGACCAGCTCAAAAACGGTCAATACGTCAGTCATCGCCTAACCGATGGTGCAAACATGAGTCTCATCATCACCACCACACCGAAAGTGGTGGCGGACCGCTCTGACTATGTATTTGAGGGCGAGTTTGGGCGTGGTTTGGTGTTGCCTGTTATCATTGAACCAGTCCAGTCCAATCCTTGAGGATTTAGGTATAAAATCAACTAGCACCATGCAGTATTCTAAGATAATACTGTTATAAACATGCATAAAACCCAAATCCTAGGACTTGGGTTTTTCTTTCTTAAGGCGACTACTGGTTATTCTTGGGTTACAGGAATCTTATCAATCTTGGCTTGCCAGATTTTTGGTGCGGTGGCATGGACGGACACCCCTTCACTATCTACCGCTACCGTTACGGGCATGTCCTTGACTTCAAATTCATAAATCGCTTCCATGCCAAGCTCAGGAAACGCCACAACTTTGGCTTGTTTGATGGCTTTGGAGACCAAATATGCCGAGCCGCCAACCGCCATCAGATATACCGCTTTATTATCGGCGATGGCTTGACACGCTGCTGCGCCACGCTCGGATTTACCAATCATACCCAAAAGACCTGTTTGCTCTAGCATTTGACGGGTAAATTTATCCATACGAGTGGCGGTTGTTGGTCCTGCAGGTCCCACCACTTCATCACGCACAGGGTCCACAGGTCCTACATAATAGATAAGCTTATTGGTAAAGTCCACAGGCAAAGTTTCGCCGTTATTAAGCATATCGGTCATGCGTTTGTGCGCCGCATCACGTCCTGTATAGATTTTGCCAGATAACAGCAGCACATCGCCCGTTTTCCACGTTGCCACTTCTTCTTTGGTCAAGGTATCTACGTTCACTCGTTTGCCGTTGTCAGGGTTATAAGTGATGTCAGGATACACACTCAAATCAGGCGGGGTCAATGTGGCAGCGCCTGTGCCATCAAGCTCAAAATGGATGTGGCGAGTCGCCGCACAGTTAGGAATCATAGCGATAGGCTTACTGGCAGCGTGCGTTGGGTAGTCTAGGATTTTGACGTCTAGCACGGTGGTCAGTCCGCCTAGTCCTTGTGCACCAATCCCTAGAGCATTGACTTTTTCATACAGCTCAAGACGCAAAGCTTCAACGGTAGAAAGCTCCGCCCCGCTGTCAGCCTTTTCTTTGAGTTTTTGAATGTCAATATGGCTCATCAAAGATTCTTTGGCAAGCAGCGCTGCTTTTTCGGGCGTACCACCAATACCAATACCCAAAATACCGGGCGGACACCAACCTGCACCCATCGTTGGAATGGTTTTTAACACCCAATCTACAATGCTGTCTGATGGGTTTAGCATGGCAAGCTTGGATTTGTTCTCACTGCCACCGCCTTTGGCTGCACAAGTTACGTCCACTTTGTCGCCTGCCACGATTTCCATATGAATCACCGCAGGGGTGTTATCACGGGTATTGGTGCGTTTGCCTGCAGGGTCAGCAAGTACGGACGCACGCAGTTTATTATCAGGGTGGTTATAGGCACGGCGCACGCCTTCATTGACCATCTCGGACACCGTCATGGTGGCGTCCCACTGCACATTCATGCCGACTTTTAAGAACACCGTGGCAATGCCCGTATCTTGACAAATGGGGCGATGACCTTCGGCGCACATACGGCTATTGACCAAAATTTGTGTCATGGCGTCTTTGGCGGCAGGGTTTTCTTCACGCTCTAGGGCTTCTACCAAGGCTTCAATATAATCGGTGGGGTGATAATAGCTGATGTATTGAAAGGCATCAGCGATGGATTGGATAAAATCTTCTTGTTTGATGATGGTCATAAAAAAATCCTTTTGGCTGGCTAAATGAACTTGGCTAAAATGATAAAAACAACGCCATTGTAGCACAAAATCATAAAGGTTTAAAATGCCCTTGCCACTTTCCACCAAAATCCTGCCAAACTGTCCTTGACAAGCCAATTTGCAAAATTCATAATGACCGCCAAACGCCTCAAGATTGTTTTTATGCATGAAAAACACCATCATCACGTCATTTTTGCTGATTTCATTGGTCGCTGTGCTTTTACTGTCCATCAATCCCACAAACCAATCCCAAAATCAATTTACCCACATCAGTTATGACCTGTGTCAGCACAAACGACTGATTGACATCGCCCTAAGCCACGGGGCAGATTATCTGCTTGATGAGACGTTTGATGCTCCTGCCACCAGCATTATGGCAAATAAACACACTGCCAAGCTCATCAAGGATAAATTTAATCAATCCGCCAATCGCCCCTACTTATCAAAACACTGTCATTTACCAAACATCAAATACCACGTGACGCACGTCAATCATCGATTGACCACCTTTATTCCCGATGATGCAGACCATGTTAGCTACGCCCCACCCCACATCAAACAAGATAAAGCGGTATATTGTTATTATTATTTTGATGAGCAACGTTTTAATACCCCAAAAGCCATTTCAACGTGTTATTTTATTCATCTAAAAAACGGTCAATTACTCAAAGACGACATCAGTGATTTAGAACGCCTAAATCTAAAAAACATCACTCCCCGACCATCAGCGTTTTTTAATCCATTTAGCCATGTGGCAAACTGGCATGACAGCGATCATTTGCGTTATGGCATGACGTTTATTACTAAAGTCAATAATCAATCTGTTGGTCATGGCGATGTTTATTAATGCCCACAAAAAAAGGAGTGAATATCTCACCCCTATTTTTATTGATAAATCTTACATCACTTTAAATTTTTGGCGTTTTAAAAGTTATGCAAAGCCAAATTTTACTTTTTCATCTTTGGCTTTATATTCTTCTTCGTCAATGTGTGTTAATTCTGCCAAGGTCATGGGTTCATTAACTTTGATGTCTTTTCCTACCGATGTTAAATATTGATTGCATTTATCGGTGTCTAATTTGCCAAATTTATATTCAGCAATCAAACGCCCACGTCTTAATAAAGCGTGATCAATGTGCATCAAATCGGCATTAAAGGTGCAAATAAATTGGCATTCCAACACATCTGATAAGATACCATCAGCGATGTTTAAAATAATGCCAACCACATCTGTTTGATTGCCACCGCCCACACGCTCGGCAATGTAGTTTTCGCAATCCTCTAGCACCAATACCGAATTTTTCTGCTCAATCAGCATACTCATAAATTCAGGTTTGGCAAGCTCACCAATCATGTTATTAGGCACAAAGATAAAGTCTTTGTCAGGGATTTGTGCGGTCAGCCATTTGATGTAGTTGGTTTTGCCCGTGCCTGCCAGTCCGTGCAATAACACCACACCCTTTTTGCCTTGGCTTAATTCATTTTTAATTTTATGATGCACAGGCAAAAAGTCATCATTATACATCGTTTGTAGGTTTAGGGCATAAGGCTTGATGCCTTGATGTTTAAATACCAAATCTCGCCCTTCTTTTAATAACAGTAATACTTTACTGTCTTTTGAAAGATATTTTTCTAAGTACTCATTAAAAAATAGGCGAATATTATTTAGCGACTTTTCATCTCTTGGGTCATAAAAAATATGGTAAACACTCAAAAACCCTGCCTCAAAAATCGTCTTATCATACTCATTACTCAAATCCTCACTAGTCACAAGAAACAGCTCATATTTTTCATAAAAATAGCAAGCCTCCCTTTCATAGAAATGATGATTTTTCTTATCAAATGCCACAGGGTGATAATCGGTGCATTTAATAAAATCATCGAGTTTATCTCTTTTTATCACCATATCATCAAAATCTACACTGGGCAATAATGAGCTTAACAGCTGATAATAAGGATTATCTGAGGTTTTAATTTCTTGATCTAAATCTTTGGCAACGATTTGGTATTGACCATTAATATAAACTTCATTGAATATCTTTTTTGGGCGATAATGCTTTGATTGTAAAATTTTCATGATTTGCCTTGGTAAGTTTTTAGTTTAATACTTATGATTGACGGCGAATGTTAGCAACCATCTTTAGACACTCACTCGCCATAATCATACCTACGCTTGCCGTCACCGTAACTGCTGAGCCATAGCCGCCACAGTTTAGACCGCTCTTGCAAGCATTGGCAAGTTTCAAAGGTTCACTAGAATACACGCATTTTATGCCAAATTTTTGCTTAAGCTCTTTATTGATGTTTTTATCTTTTAGACTTTGACGCAGCTTAGCAAGCAAAGGATCTTGATAGACGTCTTTTAAATCACCCACCTTAATTTGCAAAGGGTCTATTTTTCCTCCAACACCGCCTGAAATGACAAGCTTGACTTTATTAAATCGGCAATATAAAGCAATGGCAAGCTTGGCGTTTATGTCATCGGTGCAGTCTAATATCACAAGAGCTCTTTGATTGGTTTGATGCGCTGTTATCATATTCTTATCGGGCAGTAGTGTGTGAACATTATTCGGCGTGATAAATTCATCAATGACATGGATGTTAATATCAGGATTAATGCCTCTGGCACGATTTGCCATGATCTGTGCTTTAGAGTCGCCAAAAGTATCTGTCAGAGCAGGCAGTTGGCGATTGATATTGCTCTCCACCAAGACATCCATGTCAATCAAGCTGAGCTCGCCAACACCCGTACGAGCCAAGGCCTCAACCGCCCAAGACCCCACGCCTCCGATGCCAATGACATAAACATGAGCCTTTTGAAAATCATCAAAATGCCCTTGATATAATGTGCGTGTGCCTGTGAATCTACGGTCAGTCATGGATTGCCTTTTATAAAACCATATTTAAAATTTGTATTTAATGCCTCATTGGTGTTTTGCCAAAGCTGGTGAGCCAATGTCTCTTTGTCCATATTAAACAGCACAGATAATTCATCTAAGACATGGATTAAATTCTTAGGTTCGTTTAAATAATTCCCATTGATTTGAGCGGGCAAAGGATTCATATCAGGGCAATCCGTTTCAATGACAAAAGCCGACACCCCAAATTTATCAAATACAGCCTTGGTCGCTTGGCGTAATTTCTTGGCGTTAGGATTGGTGATTTGTCCTGTAATGCCAATTTTAAATCCCAATTTGGCAAAATGCAATGCCTCATTTTCGCCACCACTAAAACTATGGGCAATACCTCCTTGATGATGAGCATTGTATTTTTGTTCTTTGAGAAGTTTTAATATGTCTGCGTGTGATTTGCGAATATGTAATAAAATAGGCAAATCATAAGCCTTTGATAAGTTAAGCTGCTCTATAAAAAATCGGCATTGCTTTTTATACAGTTGCTCATTTTTTAATTCATTAGAATACGTATCCAGTCCTATCTCACCAATGGCAATATTGGGATGATTTTTTAAATAATTATCCAACACCGTCAAATCATCATCACGGTGTTCTTTGATATACAAAGGATGTAAACCGCACGCCAAATGATGAAGTATGGGATAATGCGTGTCTGCATATTGTTTAATCATCGCCATTCGCCCAAAATATTTCGCCAAATAGCCAATAAGCACCACGTGACGCACGCCATTTTGATGAGCCAGCCGATTAAATTCATCTCGATCTTTATCATATTCGGGCACATCAAAATGAGTATGCGTATCAAACAGATGTATCATTTGTGTTGCTGATGCTCGTGTTTATTGGTGTGTTTGGGTGCATTGGCGCTACTTCGCCTTGGAATAAGCAGTAATGCCAAAGCGACTAGAGCCAGTTTGAATGTTCGAGGTGTTTTCATTAGCCTTTGTCCAGTATCATTTTTAAAAACCTTCCTGTATGTGAACGTTCATCCATCGCCACTTGTTCAGGCGTACCTGTCGCCACAATCTCGCCCCCGCCTGAGCCACCTTCATAACCCAAGTCCACGATGTGGTCAGCAGTCTTAATGACATCCAGATTATGCTCAATCACCACCACGGTATTACCCTTATCACGCAGCGTGTGCAAGATGTCTAAAAGTTTAGCAATGTCATGAAAGTGCAATCCTGTGGTCGGCTCATCGAGAATATATAAAGTCTGCCCTGTATCTCTCTTGGCAAGCTCTTTGGCGAGTTTTACCCTTTGTGCCTCACCCCCCGACAGTGTCGTAGCGGACTGACCCAGTGTGATATAACCCAACCCCACTTGCATGAGTGCTTCTAATTTACGAGCAATCGCAGGAATAACCTCAAAAAATGCCAAGGCATCCTCGACCGTCATATCCAAGACATCCGAGATGGATTTACCCTTATAATGCACCTCTAAAGTCTCACGGTTATAACGTTTGCCATGACAAGCGTCGCATGGCACATACATGTCAGGCAAAAAGTGCATTTCTACTTTAATCATACCATCGCCTTGACACGCCTCACAACGACCGCCTTTGACATTAAAACTAAACCTCCCTGCCTTATAGCCTCTTGCACGAGCCTCAGGAGTCTGGGTAAACAGGTCTCGTATCAGCGTAAACACCCCCGTATAAGTGGCAGGATTTGAGCGGGGCGTACGACCGATGGGACTTTGGTCGATATCCACCATCTTATCCAAGTATTCAAGTCCTGTGATTTTATCATAACTTTCAGGCACTAAAGTTGTGGCATTGTTTAGGTGTGTGGCGGATAACGGCATGAGCGTGCGGTTGATGAGCGTGGATTTGCCAGAGCCTGACACGCCTGTGATACAAGTCATCACACCGATAGGAATATCTAAATTGACATTTTTTAGGTTGTTACCCTTCGCTCCCTCTAATCGAACGTAAAGTGGTTCAGTGACTGTTTTTTTACCTCTTTTTACCTCGCCGACTTTGGCAGTGTGGCGAATCTTGGGAATTTCAATGCGTTTTTTACCCGACAGATACTGTCCTGTCAGCGAATTTTCATTATTAGCAATTTCCTCTGCAGTCCCTGCAGCGACGACTCTTCCACCATGCACACCCGCTCCGATGCCGATGTCAATCACATGATCAGCCGTACGAATGGCATCTTCATCATGCTCCACCACAATGACAGTATTACCTAAGTCTCTTAGGTGAGTGAGTGTTGATAGCAGGCGGTCGTTATCTCGCTGATGCAGTCCGATGGATGGCTCATCGAGGACATACATAACACCCATCAACCCCGCACCGATTTGACTTGCCAAACGAATACGCTGTGCTTCGCCGCCTGAAAGGGTCTCAGCAGAGCGAGCCAAAGTGAGATATTCTAACCCTACTTTGGTCAAAAAACCCAGACGTTCACGGATTTCCTTAAAAATCTTATCTGCCACCTCTCCTTTGTGTCCGCCAATGTGTAAATTCTCAAAATACGTCCACGCCTGCCCTATCGGCATGACGATGATATCACCCATACCACGACCATCCACCTTGACATGACGAGCGATGTCATTTAATCGCACGCCATCACACACATTGCAGGTCGTGTCTGATAAGTATCGTGCCAATTCATCTCGCACGATGTTGCTGGTGGTGCTATGATAGCGACGCTCTAGATAGGGCAATATTCCTTCAAAAGGTACAGTTTTTGTCGTCTTACGCCCTCGCTCATCGGTAAAATTAAAGGTCAGCTTTTCTTTACCAGAACCACTAAGAATGATGTTTTGTTGTTTTTTGGGTAAATCTTGCCAAGGAACATCCATATCAATGTCGAAATGTGAACATACCACACTCAGCAACCCAAAATAATAAGCATGGCGTTTGTCCCACCCATGTATTGCCCCTTGATTGATAGATTTGGCAGGTTCGGTTACAATACGTTCTGCAGAGAAAAACTGACGTTTGCCCAGTCCATCACAGCTTGGGCATGCACCATAAGGATTATTAAAGCTAAATAGGCGAGGCTCAAGCTCACTGACTGCTCTATCGCAGGCAGGGCAAGAGTGCTTGGCAGATAGCACCGTCTCACTGTCATCATCCATGTTATATAAAATGACAATATCAGCACCCAGTCGTAGCGTGGTCTCCAAGCTTTCCGCCACACGATTACCCAAATCATCTCGCACTTTAAATCTATCAACCACCACCTCAATGGTATGTTTGTGCGTTTTAGCCAATGTGGGTAGCTCATCCATGTCATAAGTTGTCCCATCAATACGCACTTTGGTAAAACCCTGTGCCTGCAAACTCTCTAATAAGGCAATGTGTTCACCCTTACGCTCACGCACCACAGGGGCAAGTAGCATCAATCGCGTACCTTCAGGCTTGGCAAGTATGTCATCCACCATCTCGCTTATGGTTTGAGCAACCATCGGCAGACCATGTTCTGGGCAATGAGGTGTACCAACACGAGCAAATAACAGACGTAAATAATCATACACCTCAGTAATCGTACCGACTGTAGAACGTGGGTTGTGGTTGGTGGATTTTTGCTCAATGGCGATGGCAGGAGACAAACCCTCAATACTGTCCACCTCAGGCTTCTCCATTTGGCTCAAGAACTGACGGGCATAGGCGGACAGACTTTCGACATAACGCCTTTGACCCTCAGCATAGAGTGTATCAAAGGCAAGTGATGACTTACCTGACCCTGACAACCCTGTAATCACTACCAGTTTGTCACGAGGAATGTCAACGTTGATGTCTTTTAGGTTATGGGTTTTTGCCCCTTTAATACTGATGAATTCGTATGCCATGACTTACTCAATATCACTTGTTGGAAAAATATACAAAAAAGCTGAACAGACCTAAGAACAGATAAATATGCCAAGTCTAAAAATCTTGTTTTTACTGGGTTTTAAATTTTAAAACCTTAGAAATGGTTATTTACGGCAGGTCCAACAGAAATAGGTTTGAAATATCATTGTCGCTTGGTTAAGCTTAACCAAATAGAATAGATGGGGATGAATTTCAAATTTGAAATGACAATTACAAAAGATAAAATTTTAAGTGTCGATTTTTTGACTTGGTGTTCAGCTTTGATTTTTATTTAAACAAAAAACCATCCAAACTCATTAAGAATTTGGATGGGTGATTACTTTGGCGTTAATTTAAGAATATCTCAAAATTAGCAATTAATTTTAATAATTTTAATTTTTTTTATGAATAAGACATCAAAAATCAACTCCCAAGCGAATCATTAACGCTTAACACGCTCCCAAGCATCACGAGCGGCAAGTTTTGCCTCTGCCCACGCCAAGCGTGATTCGCCTTTGACTTCATTCCAAGAACGCTCTAAATCGCTCTCATAATCCTCAAAACGTGCCTCGGCAGGATAACGTGCACGGTTGGCATAGCCGACAGCATATGCAGGTAGATAGTCACGGTCATAATCGTAACCTGCCACATAGGTTGGTGAATTAACATATTGGTCACGCCAATAAGCTTCTTCAATGGTTGGGTCAAAGGCTTCACCTGCGGCACTGCCTGCGCCACCACCCACAACTGCACCGATGGCACCACCAATCAAAGCACCTAATGGACCACCTAAGGCACCAATGGCTGCACCCGCTGCCGCACCACCCAAGCCACCAACAGCGGTTGCCACAGGATGTGCACCTGGCTCGCCTGTGATTGGATCGGCATTTAGATCAGCTTTTGCCTCATCAGATAAGTTTTTTACAACATCGCGGTCAATATTATCATAATTACTCATGGTTCATTCCTTATTAATGACAGTAAATTTAAGTGAGTTTCCATTTAAGATAAAGTGGGCATTTTCCTATCAATAACTCTTGACATGAGTGTTATTTTGATGGTCTTATCCAAAACAACGTACGCCATAAAACTTTCACTTTATCCACCTCGCCAATTTGCAAACTTCAAACAATCTAACCATTTGTATTTGATCATCCATTAGCGATGACTGTATGATAAGAGATTCACCAATCAGGTAGTAGCAGATATATGTAAAATTATGAACATTCTCGTATTGGCTTTATCAAAAGTGAGTTAAGAATGTTTCATCACGATTACAGTTGTGTTTGTTTTGTATGATTGTTCTACGAATTGTTATTTTGCGTCACTCTTAAAAAAACCGCCTGCCATATAAAGACAGATGGTCATTATTATATATGTAATATTATAATGTACGAGCTACTTCATGAATCTCAAAGACCTCAATCTTGTCGCCAGCAGCAACTTCATAGCCTTTAACCGCTAAGCCACATTCCATGCCTGCCTTCACTTCATTCACATCATCTTTGTAGCGACGAAGTGACTGCAGCTGACCTGTAAAGATAACTTTATCATCACGTAGGACACGAATGGGTTTATTGCGATAAATCGTCCCCTCTTGCACCATACAGCCTGCTGCAGCACCGAACTTAGACGAGCGGAATACTTCACGCACCTCAGCAATACCCAGAATCTGCTCACGATGCTCGGGAGCAAGCATGCCACTCATTGCCGCCTTCACATCATCAATCAAGCCATAAATCACGCTATAATAACGAATATCTAACCCCGCCTCATCCGCTTTACGCTTACCTGCATTATCAGCACGTACGTTAAAGCCCAGCAGCACCGCTTCGCTAGATTCTGCCAAAATTACGTCAGACTCAGTAATTGCACCCACTCCAGAACTGATGACTCGCACTTTTACCTCATCGGTAGACAACTCATCAAGTGCTGACAGCAAAGCCTCTAGCGAACCTCTCACGTCTGTTTTTAAGATGAGATTTAAGGTCTTTGCCTCACTACCCATATTGGCAAACATGTTTTCAAGACGCATCTTGTTTTGTCGTTCCATTAAGCGTTCACGCTCGCGAGCAATACGAAAATCAGCGACTTCACGAGCTTTTTTGTCATCAGACACCACCAAAAATTCAGACCCTGCCATGGGAGCATCAGGCAAGCCCAAAATTTCCACAGGGATGGAAGGTCCTGCTGACTTGATGCGTTCGCCATTTTCGTTGGTCATGGCACGCACTTTACCGTAGAACTCGCCTGCCAATACTAGGTCACCTTGTTTTAATGTACCTTTTTTGACAAGCAGGCTTGCCACCGCACCACGGCCTTTGTCTAAACGTGACTCAATGACTACCCCTTGAGCAGCACCATCCACAGGAGCTGTCAGCTCCATAATTTCTGCTTGAATACTGATGGTCTCTAACAGCTCATCAATGCCCATGCCTGTCTTAGCAGACACTTTAACAAGCGATGTGTCTCCACCCCAAGCATCGGTGATGATTTCTTTGACAGACAGCTCATTTAGCACACGCTCTGGGTCAGTGGTATCTTTGTCCATCTTGTTCATGGCAATGATGATGGGTGTACCTGCAGCACGAGCATGGTCAATCGCCTCTTCAGTCTGTGGCATAACACCATCATCAGCCGCCACCACGATGACCACGATGTCAGTCGCCTGAGCACCACGTGAACGCATCGCGGTAAAGGCAGCATGTCCAGGGGTATCCAAAAAAGTAATCACACCGCGGTCAGTCTCCACGTGATAGGCACCGATGTGCTGGGTAATACCTCCTGCCTCACCGCTTGCCACTTTGGTTTCACGGATTTTGTCAAGCAACGATGTCTTGCCGTGATCCACATGCCCCATGATGGTAACAACAGGTGGGCGAGTTTGGACATTACCTTGTTTTTCAGTTGCCGCCTCTTGTAGATCATCTTCTAGCTGTGTGTCACTCACGGCAATAAAGTGATGACCGAATTCTTCAACCACCAACGCTGCCGTCATTTGGTCAATAACGTCTGACTCACGCACCATCTCACCCATTTTCATGAGAGACTTGATGACTTCGCGTACCTTGACCGCCATTTTTTGGGCAAGGTCAGATACGACAATCTCCTCACCCACTTCAACATTGTGGATGATTTTTTCTACAGGCATTTCAAACTTGTGCTTGCCAGCTTGTGAGGATTTTAGCCCACGCGATTTGGGTTTAATCTCCAGCTCTTCCTTGCCTTTTTTCTTGCCTGTTTTTGAACGGCTGGCATTGGTGCTTGTACCACGCTTAATTTCGCGACGTTCTTTTTCAAACGATTCTTCTAGGGCTGCACCAACCAAGCCTGCTGCCAGAGGCTCATCTTTACGCACTACTGCACTTGGCACATCCTCTTTATCGCTATAACGACTTGCCATTTGCTTCATCTGCTCAAGTGTGCGTTTCTGTGCCTCTTCGGCGGCACGGCGACGGTTTTCTGCCTCAATCTCACGCAATCTTTGCTCTTCTGCCTCGCGTGCTAGTCGAGCCTGACGCTCCTCTTCGGTTTCACTCTTAACGGGCTTGGCAGGTTGTTTTTTAGCTTTATCAGCTTTGACTTCTTTTTTATTGACTTGAGCGGTCATATTGGTCTGTTCGCTCTTCGTCTCGCTATCATGTATCGAGCTTTTTTTAACAACTGATGAACTGACCGCACTATCATCTTTATCTTTTTCCGCCCCATCTTTTTTGGTCTTTTTGACAACCACGGAAGCACTAGGTTTTGTCTCACCAGTATTACTACCACCCAAACTGGCACGCATGGCAGCCAAGGTTGCCTCTTGGCGTTTGTTTGCCTCCTGCTTGGCACGCTCTTCATTCTGTTTTGCTTCTAGGGCGGCAATGGCTTTAGCTCGCTCCGCTTCTCGCTCTTGTTGCACTTTGGCTTGCTCAGAGGCTAAGTCGGGTTTTTGAATGTCGAACTGCTTCTTCTTGGCACGCACCACATTGATGCTTTGAGCCTTGCCTGTGGTGGTGGTGATTTTTTTGGTAGTGGTGATTTTTTGAGTCATGCCGATGCGTGTCTTTTGGACTTGGCCGTGGCTTTGTTTTAAAAATGCCACGAGCGTTGCCTGCTCATCAGTAGAGACAGAATCCTCTTCACCGCGAGCGGGCAGACCTGCATCTTTTAGTTGCTTTAAAAGCACATCAGTGCTGATTTTTGAATCTTTTGCTAATTCTTTTACGGTTTTTGTCGCCATTGTTTTACCTAGTTTTGTCTGTTTGAAGTGTGGCAAAGTATATATTTGCCTTATTTTGTGAATTTGGAGAAATAAGGGGCTTGATCTTATTTTTTAATGTTGATGCCTGATGATAATTATCATAAGAATTAAGCCCTTTTTGGATTATCTTGCCAAATTCTCACAAACAAAATTTGGCAATCAGCCTTGCGTACTCATTCGTGTACGCCCCATGACACGCACATGGTTATTCAAACCATGACTGACGTGCCGCCATAATAAGCTTACCCGCCAACTCGCTACCCATATCCTCAATACCTTCGATATCAAATACGGCTTGTTCCGCCAAATCATCAAGAGTAATGATGTCGTTTTCTGCCAACTTATAAGCGATGGCAGGGGTCATGCCCTCCAAAGCAAGCAACTCACCGCTCGGCTCTTTGATGCTTTGCTGCTTAATAAGCTCATCATTGATGATGACTTCTTTAGCTCGCTCTTGAATCATACCAATGGTCTCATCATCAAGCCCATCAATCTCATAGAAAGTCTCAACAGGCACATAAGCCACTTCTTCAATGGTGGTAAAACCAACCTGCGCCAATGCTTCCGCCAAGTCTCTATCCACCTCCAGACGCTCATAAAACAATGCAATGATGGCCTCAGACTCGGTTTTTTGACGTTCTAGATATTCAGATTCCAACATCATATTGAGCTTGTAACCTGTCAAGTCAGAGGCCAGTCGAACATTTTGTCCTTGTGAGCCAATGGCACGTGCCAATTGGTCGTTGGCAGCAAAGATAATGTCAGCGGTTTGGTTATCCTCGTCAAGCACGATACTAGACACATCGGCAGGCTCTAATGAGCTGATGATGTATTGAGCAGGGTCATCACTCCATACCACCACATCAATACGTTCTCCATCAAGTTCTTGTTGCACCGCCTGAATGCGAGTGCCACGCATACCAATACATGCTCCCACAGGATCAATGCGACTGTCGCCCGTCTTCACAGAAATTTTAGCACGCAAACCGGGTAGACGTGCCACATCACGAATTTCGATGATACCCTCGCCAATCTCTGGAACTTCTTTGGTCATTAATGCGATAAGCATGTCATTACTGGTGCGTGAAAGCACAAGCTGGGCACCACGCCCATCACGATTGACCTTAGCAAGTAGTGCGGTTACACGGCTCTTAGGTCTAAGCATTTCGCGAGGTAATGTCTGATCTTTGGCAAGATACCCCTCTGCTCCGTCACCTAAGTCGATGACATAGCCATCACGGCTAGCCTTTTTAACCTCGCCTGTGATGAGTTCGCCAACACGTGCTTCAAAAGCATCAGCGATGAGTGCACGTTCAGCTTCTCGGATTTTTTGAATGATGACTTGCTTGGCTTGGGTGGCAGCAATACGTCCAAACTCAATAGACTCTATCTGCTCCTCGACAATGTCGCCAATTTGATATTCATTCTCGTCCAAATCACTGATGGCAAGCTGGCAAGCTGGCATTTCATGGTCTTCATCTGCCACCACCGTCCAATAGCGATAAGTATCGTAG
>JBHCHC010000029.1:0-21403 GCA_041802645.1 Moraxella sp.
ATTATCTAGAGCCTATGTTGAGTTGGTACATAAACATGGACATCCTGTGCGTACCAATGGGCAAGTCAGTGATGAGATGGCGTGCGGATTTGCCATCATCGGCTACGGCAAGCTGGGTGGTATTGAGATGTCGTATGCCTCTGATTTGGATGTGGTGTTCTTGCACGACATTAACGAAAAAGCAGATACAATCGGAGCGGAGGGGGTGGTTAAGCCGATTAGTGGCATGAAATTTGCCTCTCGTTTGGTTCAAAAGGTCATTACCTATCTGACCACTCAAACGCGAGATGGGCGTGCTTATGAGCTTGATATGAGACTTCGCCCCTCGGGAAATGCAGGCGTGATGGTGGTTTCGGCACACGCTTTTGATGGTTATCAACATGAAAAAGCATGGTCATGGGAACATCAAGCATTGGTACGTGCACGTGGAATTGCAGGCGATGCTACCGTGTTGGATGCCTTTAATAAGACACGTCATCAAGTACTTACCACTTGGCGTGAGCCTGAGCAAGTACGCCAAGACGTGCTGTCCATGCGTCAAAAAATGATGGAGCATTTGGGAACTAAGTCAGCCAAAGAATCTAATAAATATGGAACGACTAATCATCAGTTTCATCTCAAACAGGATTTTGGGGGGCTAATTGACATTGAGTTTCTGGCACAGTTCATGGTGCTGTGCCATGCTCATGCTCATCCTAATCTTGCCATTTGGTCGGATAATGTGCGTATCTTTGAGGAGGTGGCGAAAACAGGCTTGTGGTCTGATGAGCGGTGCGATAAATTGACACACGCCTACTTGGCATTACGCAAAACCACGCATGAATTGGCGTTATCTGAAAAACAGGTTGTGGTCGATGATGAGGATTGGCAAGCCATCCGTGCCTTTGTGCGTGGGGTGTGGGGGGATGTCATTGGCGAGTAAGTAAATTTTAAGTGTTTTGGTGGGTGTATATTGAGCTCTTTTAACCGCTTTTACCTTGACAAAAACGATATTTAGGCAGAAAATAACCTGACACAAAGGGAAGTGATGAGATTTTGGCTAAGTTGACAATTGACAGAAGTCTGTTAAGCCATATCGGTCACATTTCCTTTTTTGTTTTTATGCTAATACCATTTTTGGGTATGTAAATGACAACAGACCCAACGGCATAAAATATGCTTTTATGATGGTTTTTGTATTTGACAGACAGTCCATCTAAGTCCTTTCTTTTAGATATTCAATCTTGGCGTCCACTGCCAAATCACAGGAGAGCGGTATGATTACCGAGTCTTTGGTTGATGTCTCTCGGCTACAATTTGCCGTGACGGCACTGTTTCATTTTTTATTCATCCCCTTGACGCTTGGCATGACTTGGCTACTTGTCATCATGGAGTCAGTATACGTCATCACAGGTCAAGAGATTTGGAAGGACATGACTCGTTTTTGGGGTAAGCTTTTTGGTATTAACTTTGCACTTGGAGTGACCACAGGCATCACCATGGAGTTTCAATTTGGCACAAATTGGGCGTATTATTCGCATTATGTAGGCGATGTTTTTGGTGCACCACTTGCCATTGAAGGTCTGATGGCATTTTTTCTAGAATCAACCATGGTGGGACTGTTTTTCTTTGGTTGGGAGAGAATGAGCCGTGTGCAACATCTCATGACCACCATTCTGATGGCATTAGGAACCAACTTATCCGCTTTGTGGATTTTGATTGCCAACGGCTGGATGCAAAACCCTGTGGGTGCAGAGTTTAACTACCAAACCATGCGGATGGAAATGACAAGCTTCGCCCAAATCTTGCTCAATCCTGATGCTCAAAATAAATTTGTTCACACGGTTTCGGCAGGTTATGTGGTAGGGGCAATGTTTGTGCTATCAGTATCAGCATGGTATCTACTAAAAGGACGTGACATCGCCTTTGCCAAGCGTAGTTTTCATGTGGCAGCAGCGTTTGGATTTGCCTCGATTTGCAGCACCATCGTACTGGGCGATGAGTCAGGCTATTCTATTGGTCTAGCACAGCAGACGAAACTTGCTACCATGGAGGCGATGTGGGAGACAGAACCTGCTCCTGCTGGTTTTAATTTGGTGGCACTCATCAATGAAAAAGAGGAGAAAAACGACTTTGCTGTACATATTCCCTATGCCATGGGCATCATTGGTACACGCTCATTGGATAAGCAAATTCTCGGCATCCATGACATCAAAGAGATTAATGAAGAGCGGGTGGTCAGTGGTATTTTTGCGGTCAGCGCCTTAGATGAGATGCGAGCAGACATAAAAGAGGGTAGGTCGGTTAATCCTGAGACTTTGGCACGTTTTGAGCATCACAAAAATGACTTAGGCTTTGGGCTTTTACTCAAAAAATACACCAATGATGTCACCCTTGCCACGCCTAAGATGGTCGAAAAAGCCACCAATGATACCATTCCTAGGGTCACACCGATGTTTTGGACGTTTCGGATCATGGTGGGACTTGGCTTTTTAATGCTGATTCTGTTCTCGCTCAGTTTGTTTTTTACCATCAAGGGTAATTTCATGCAAAAAAAATGGCTGCTAAAATTTGCCGTCATCATGCTTCCCGCCCCATGGATTGCTGCCGAGGCAGGTTGGTTTGTGGCTGAGTATGGTCGTCAGCCGTGGACGGTATATGGGGTGTTGCCCACGCATCTGTCGGTATCAAATATCCATGTCCAGAACGTGATTTGGTCGCTTATTGGGTTTGTCGTTTTTTATACGATACTATTCATGATTGAAATTTACCTCATGAGAAAATATATCAGGCTTGGTCCTGCCAGTTTGGGTACGGGTCGCTATTTTGGTGAAAAGCCAACTGGAGATAAGTACAACGCTAACATCATTAATCCTAATGATTTTAAAGGAGTGTAGCCATGTTATTTGATTATGAAACCTTAAAGTTCATTTGGTGGCTACTTGTTGGCGTGCTGCTCATCGGCTTTGCCATCATGGATGGCCATGACATGGGAGTATGCAGTTTACTGCCTTTTGTGGGCAAGACAGATAAAGAGCGGCGTGTCATCATTAATACCATCGGTCCTCACTGGGAGGGCAATCAAGTGTGGTTTATTACGGCGGGCGGAGCAATTTTTGCGGCTTTGCCGTTGGTGTACGCCACGGCATTTAGTGGTTTTTATTGGGCGCTCATGGCGGCACTTTGGGCGATGTTCTTTCGTCCTGTGGGATTTAAATATCGTAGCATGGTGAAAGACGACCGCTGGAGAACAGCTTGGGATTGGGGGCTTTTTGTTGGTTCTTTTGTGCCTGCTTTTATCTTTGGCGTGGCATTTGGTAATCTATTTTTAGGCGTACCCTTTGGTTTTGATGACCATTTGGTTTCAACCTATTCAGGTTCATTTTGGGCACTGCTTACGCCTTTTGCTTTGTTGTGTGGGCTGGTAAGTGCCTTTATGATGATTACTCAAGGTGGTGTTTATTTGGCTCATCGCACCATGGATGACATTCAAGCACGCACCAAAAAATTGACCACCATTGCTGCTGTCATCATGTCGGTTCTGTTCTTGTTGGCAGGTTTTTGGGTGGCAGGGCTTGATGGTTATGCCATCACCAGTCAGATAGATAAAGGTTCGCTCATCAACCCCACCAGTAAGACAGTCATCACCGAGCGGGGGGCATGGCTAACCAACTTTGAGACCCATGGCGTGCTGTGGGCATTTCCCGTGCTTGGCATCCTCATGCCTCTCATTGCTGTCTGGATCATGAACAAGGGAAGAACGCTCATCGCCTTTTCGCTGTCTAGCCTAGGCGTGCTTGGGGTGATTATGACTGCAGGCGTGGCCTTGTTTCCTTTTTATATGCCTTCATCTAGCGACCCTCGCTCTAGTCTGACCGTCTGGGATAGTACATCGAGTCAGTTTACGCTTATGGTAATGCTTTATGTCGTGGTCTTTATTCTGCCTGTGGTCGTAGGCTATACCAGCTGGGCATATGCCATCATGCGTGGCAAGGTCACTAAGGCGTACATCAAAGAAAACGAACACACACTTTATTAGAATTGGAGGTCATCATGTGGTATTTTGCGTGGATATTGGGTTTGGGTTTTGCGGTGCTGCTTGCCATCATCAGTGCGATATGGGTAGAGTTTGAGAGTAGTAGAGAAAAAGCTTTTTACAAAAAAGATGAAAAGGATAACAAGCCAACCTCTTAGATGAGACTGGCAGTCAGTCACGATTGTCAGATTTTATGATTGATTTTTATGTTAAAAAATCTTATGATGAATGTGCTAAAGGGCCATTCATCATTTTTTTGACAGGCAGTGACTCACGATACGTCAAGTCATTAGGATGTGTTAATGATTCATGGCAGTCATTCAAAATGAGAAAATTCAGCAACTATTTTTTAAAAGATCAGACTTCTTGGGAAATTACGATTTTATTGAGTTTGTCCAAAATTTAAGTTGAATAAAATCAAGGCTTTTGAGCCCAGATTTTTGAATTTCGCAAGAGTTCTATTGATTGTGATGTGTGCGTTCAACATTTAGACAAGGAGTGTTCATGAATCCATCTACCCTAGCCAACAGACCTTGGCACAAAACCTACCAACAGTTTGATATCTGCCCAGAGGTAAATCTAGCTATGGGCGTGCATACGCTCATTGATTATTTTGAAAAGTTTTGCAAAGAGCGTGCTGATGACATTGCTTTTACCTGTCACCACCATCATCTTAGCTACAAAGACCTTGATGAGCAAAGCCTTCGTTTGGCAGCTTACTTACAGCAGCTTGGTTTAAACCAAGGTGATAAAATTGCAGTCATGCTTCCTAATGTGCTTGCTTATCCGATTGCCATGATGGCAGTGATTCGGGCAGGTTTTGTGCTGGTCAATGTCAATCCACTCTACACCCCAAGAGAGCTGTTGCACCAGCTTAGCGATGCTGACGCCAAGGTGTTATTTACCGCTCAAAACTTCATGCCAACTGTGCAGGAAGTGCTGGCAGATACAGACATACGACAGGTTTGTGTGACTCATGACATGATGGGGTTTGATGAGAGTGTGGATGCTCAGGAACATTCTTATCAAAGACCTGATTTGTCAGGCGATGACGTGGTGCTGCTTCAATATACAGGAGGTACAACAGGTGTGGCAAAAGGTGCGATGCTCACTCACAGTGGGCTGATAACCAATGTTTATCAATTAGAGAACATGATTGGCAGTGCCTTGAACATCGATGATGAGAAAACATCTTATATGCTCACTGCCTTGCCTTTGTATCATATTTTTGCCTTTGTTGTGTGCGTGCTTTTTGGCATGAAAGTGGGGTTGGCAAACCTTCTTGTCACCAATCCTAGGGACTTGTCCAGCCTGATTAATGCCATTAATGCCCACAAACCTACCATGATTCCTGCGGTAAACACACTCTTTAATGCCATGCTATCAAGTGAAGAGTTTTGTCAGATGAATCATGACCATGTGCAGTTGTGTGTGGGTGGTGGTATGGCAATATTGTCCGATACCGCGAGGCGTTGGCAGGCAGTGGTGGGCAAGCCCATCATTGAGGGGTGTGGGTTGTCAGAGGCGGGCACAGTCATTACCGTCAATCCGCCATCAGCAGGATTTACGCAAAACATCGGACTTCCCTTGCCTTTAACGGACATTAAAATTTTAGATAATGATGGTCAAGAATGCCCCAGCGGTGTTTGTGGTGAGATTTGTGTGGCAGGACCACAAATCATGAAAGGCTACTGGCGACGTGAACATGAAAAATCTGACTACATGACTGATGATGGTTATTTTAAAACGGGCGATATTGGCATCATGGATAAAGCAGGTTTTATCAAAATCGTTGACCGAAAAAAAGACGTGGTAAATGTTTCAGGATTTAATGTCTACCCCAGTGAAATTGAGCAGGTGTTTAGTAATCATCCAGATATTATTGAATGTTGTGCTGTTGGTGTGCCAGATGAGCACAGTCATGAAGCGGTCAAATTATTTGTAGTCAGCCATGATGATACTTTGACAATAGAAGATATCCAAATATGGGGCAAGCAATATTTGACAGGTTACAAACTCCCTAAACATGTTCAATTTATTGACGAGATTCCTAAATCGGCGGTAGGTAAGATTTTACGTAAAAACTTAAGATAGGTTTTGCAAAAGCCTTGCTAAAAAAGTGCACAGCAAGGATGAATGAAGAACAAGTGTATGAGTGGCTAACAATCCCTAAATCCGCCATAAACCCAACTTGTCACACTCATCAATCTCATCAGTGTGGTCGTTGGAGCTAACATACACACCGATGACAGCTGTTGCCTTGCCATGCTCATAACGCCAGTCGCCCAGTACGAGTCGTTTTTTGTTATCCATGACATGAACATCAGGGCGGTGCGTATGTCCATGTATGAGTAGGTCGCACGTCTGCATGGCTTTTTGCGTTGCTTGGGGGTTGACATCCATAATGTAGGAGGGCTTGGTAGATTTGCCCAAATCAGATTTGGCTTTTAATTTTTGGGCAAGTTGTCTGCGTTTGGCAAGTGGTTGTTTTAAAATCAGCCAAGTGATGACGGGATTTTGAATAAAGGCACGATAATGCTGATAAGCTTTATCATCGGTACAAAGTCTGTCACCATGCTCTAAGCGAACCGTTGCACCTTTAGCTAATGTCAAATAATACACCTCTTTGATGAGTTTTCCATTAAAGGTATCACACAGTGCTTGGCGGATGGCAAAATCCCGATTGCCATGCATCACATGAATGACGGTTTTTGAAGACATTTTTTTTAAAGCGGCTAAAATGGGTGTTAAAAAATGATGCTGCTTATCATCATCGCTCAATGTTAAATAATCATCATCGCCAATCCAGCCATCCAGCCAGTCCCCCAAGATAAACAATCTTTGTAAATTTGGCAGTACTGATAAATCTTTTAATAGCGTCAAAAATGCATCATTGAGTGAGGGTGTGTCCCTTGATAAATGCAGGTCACTAATAAACACCATAGAAATGTCGTGTGGACGTGTGGTCAGCAGGTGGTCAAAGGATTGCATGGAGGGGTTCATGGGTCAATCAGAGAATTTAAAGAGTCAAAGGCAAATGTGTTAAAAGTCTATTTGTGGATGTTTGCCAATTTAAAGGCAGAGTTTATGATAGATGAATAAATTAAGGGTGATGTCTCACCCTTAACGTTATTTTGAAGGTCATGCTAGAAGTGTTATTTTGTAATCACTTTGGCAGAGTTGATGACAATCGGTTCACGAGGTACGTCAGAATGATAGCCATAGGGCCCTGTGGAGACGCTTTTGATTTGATTGACCACGTCCATGCCATCGGTGACTTTACCAAAAACAGCGTAGCCCCAACCTTGCGGTGTTGGACTGCTGTAATTTAGAAAGTCATTATTTTTAACATTGATAAAAAATTGAGCGGTGGCTGAATGCGGGTCAGAAGTACGAGCCATGGCGATGGTGCCGATGTCATTTTTTAGACCATTATCTGCTTCGTTTTTAATCGGTGTGCCAGTGCGTTTTTCGTTCATCTGACTGTCCATGCCACCGCCTTGAATCATAAAGCCATCAATCACACGATGAAAAACCGTGCCATCATAATGACCGCTCTCAACATAATCTAGGAAGTTAGCCACTGTTACAGGAGCTTTTTCGGCGTTAAGCTCAATGGTGATTTGACCATAAGTGGTGTCAAGTTGCACAACAGGCATGTCCATGAGAGTTCCTCTAAAAAGTGAATTTAGGATAAAAACAAGTCATTATAGCAGATTTTTTTAAAAGATGAGGCTTATAAAGCTAAAATCTTAACCAAAAAGTAACCAATCAGAATGTTCTTTAAAACATTGTCTAAAATGAGTTGATGGTCTTAAAACGAATGGTTCACAAAAATGCCCGATTTTGTAAGGCTTGATGTAAGGTTAGGCTATCCACATAGCCAAGTTCTCCCCCTATGGGAATGCCTTGAGCAAGTCGAGTGATGTTGCCTACATGAGCTTTGACGGCATCATAGATAAAAAAAGCGGTGGTCTGACCCTCTACCGTTGCACCTGTGGCAAGAATGAGTTCATGAATGGGATTGGTTTTCACCAAATCAATCAGCTTATCCATGTTTAGGTCGTCCGCTCCAATACCATCTAAAGGCGAAAGATGACCGCCAAGGACAAAATATCGTCCACGATACGCCCCGCTTTGTTCAATGGCGACCACGTCAGAGGCACGCTCCACCACACAAAGCTGGCTGTCGTCACGGCGTGAATCAGCACAAATGGGGCAGATGTCATCATCGCTAAAAGAATGGCAAATCTGACACTCTTTTATCTCATTCATGGCAATCTCTAAGGCATAAGCGAGTGCCAAACCTTGACTGCGTTTTTTGGATAATAAATCAATCGCCATGCGTTGGGCGGATTTTTGCCCAACGGACGGTAAAATTTGTAAGGCTTTGACCAGTTGATCGAACTTGGGGGTTAACATCAACCAAATAGCCCTTGCATGCCCTTAGGTAGACCCATGCCTGTGGTCGCACCTGCCATGATTTCTTCGTGAAGTTCATCGGCTTGACGTACGGCATCATTGATGGCAGCTGCTACCAAGTCTTCAATCATATCAGGCTCATCGCTCATCAGGCTGGGGTCAATAGATAAGCGTTTGACCACATGGCGACCTGTCATGGTCACTTTAACCAAGCCGTTACCTGCCTCGCCTTGTACTTCTTTTTCGGCGAGGGTTTTTTTGGCAGCCTCTACGTTTTGCTCCACTTGTTTTTGCATGGCTTGTGCTTGTTGCATTAAGGCTTGAATATTCATGCTGTATCTCCAATCACTAAGATGAGTATGTTGTTAAAAAGTGTGGGTTGTCACGGTGCTCTAAAAATACCTTTCATGTGCGGTTAAGTAAGGCGTATGAGTTTTTGACAATGCTAAATGGGGCATTATAGCAAAATTTTAGCTTAATGGGAAATGATTGGCTGTGCTATAATGAGTCAGTTTTTAAGACCAATCTTGATACTGAGGCTACAATGACATCCGCAACTTTTCATCATCCATTATCTGACAGCAACCATGTCATCATCATCGGTGGCGGTCATGTTGGACTGTCTTTTGCCTTGCTATTGGCACATCACGGTATTTACAGCACTTTATTAGAGGCGGTAAAATACCCTGTCATCGCCCCCGACCAAGACAGCGAACGTAAGTCTTATTTAGACAGTCGTAATACTGCCTTGTCTAGACGTAGCGTGCAGATTTATACTGAGATTGAATTGTGGGAGGTGTTACAAAGCCATGCTTGTCGTATTGATAAAGTGCTGATCAGTGAGTTAAACAGCTTTGGACGAGCAACGCTTGACAGGCATGCAGAAGGTGTGGAGAGTTTTGGTTTTGTCATGGAAAATGCATGGTTTGGGCGTGTGTTACTTCAAGCAGTTAGGGCAAATGGCTATGTCAGCTTGCACGATAATACCAAAGTTATCAACATCCATGAAGACGGCCAGTCGGTTTTTGTTAAAGCCATCAAACAAGACACCAATGAGAGTGTCTGTCTGTCCGCTCCTTTAATGGTAGCGTGCGATGGTCAGCATTCAGCCGCTCGTCAAATATTAGGTGTGGGAGCGGACAGTTATGACTATCAGCAAGTTGGCATCGTGGGCGTAGTGGAGACGGACATGCCGCATCATCATGTTGCCATTGAGAAATTTAGCAGTACCGGTCCTTTGGCGGTGTTACCTCTGCCTGACAGTGTTGATGGAAAGTATCGCCGTTCAGTGGTATTTATTTGCCCCAAGGGCGATGAGCAGCGATATCTAAGAGATGATGATTATTTTTTGCAGACACTGCAGAAAGTCTTTGGGCAAGACGCAGGCAGGTTCATACAAGCAGGCAGGCGAGGAGCATATCCTTTGACTAGGGTGCTGGCTCATCGGCAGGTGGTAGGTCGCTGTGTACTCATGGGCAATGCTGCACATACCCTGCATCCTGTGGCAGGACAGGGATTTAATTTGTGTCTAAGGGATGCACACGCCTTAGCCAAACTGCTTGGTGAGAACCTTAAAAATGCTCAAACTGGCAAATTTGGCATGACCACACCAGATTTTGGCAATCAAACACGCCTGTTATCTTATGAAAAATCTCGACAAACCGACCAAAAAAGAGTGATTAAATTTTGCGATACCGTGGTAGGTAGTTTTACCAACCCCAATCCTGTCATGAAGTTTGCTCGTAATGTGGGGTTGGTTGCTTTTGATAAGGTGTCTTTCGTCAAACCAATGGTGGCAGCCTATGCCATGGGGTTAAAATCATGATGAGTATCAGCACAAATCATAAACGCATCAGCCTTGCCCCCATGATAGATTGGACAACCACAGATTTTCGTTACTTTGCTCGGCTATTTAACCGACACATATATTTATACACTGAGATGATAAGCACGAGTGCTATTTTAAAGGGTGATGCAAAGTATGTATTAAGACATGATAACAGTGAGCATCCCCTTGTTTTACAACTTGGCGGGTCAAGTCCATCTGAGATGGCAAGATGTGCCGAGATGGCGGATGGCATGGGTTATGATGAGTTTAACATTAATGTTGGCTGCCCCTCTGACCGTGTTCAGCATAACAAAATTGGAGTTTGTCTTATGGCAGAGCCAACGCTGGTGGCAAATATGGTAAGGACAATGAAAGAGGCGACGGACAAACCTGTGACGGTCAAACACCGTATTGGCATCGATACCTTTGATAGTTATGAGTTCATGCGTGATTTTGTCGCAGAGGTTGCACAAGCAGGTTGTAAGCATTTCATTGCTCATGCCCGCATCGCATGGCTCAACGGCTTATCTCCTAAGCAAAATCGTGAGATTCCCCCTTTGCGTCATGAGGATATTTATCGTTTGAAGGCTGATTTTCCCGAGCTGTTCATAGAGGTTAATGGTGGCATCGATGACATCAATGATATCAAAACCCACCTAAATCATGTGGATGGCGTGATGATAGGACGTGCCTTTTATCACAACCCCATGTTGATGGGAATGTGTGGCACGCTTTGGGACGAGCCCATTCCTACACACCGAGAAATTTTGGAAAATCTGTACCCTTATCTTGAGAAGCGAGCTGAGCAAGGGGCAAATTTGGCGACTTTGACACGGCATTATTTGGGGTTATTCCAAGGTTTGGCAGGGGCAAGAAAATGGCGACAGGATTTGAGTGGTAAGCAAAACCTTACAGTGGATGACATCCGGCGAGCAGGCGAGGGTGTACTTAGGATGAATGGTCTATAACTATAAATAGATACTAATCATCAAATAGTTTTTTTTGGATAAACTCAGCGTTATTCCCTGTAAAGCTTTGGATTATATAGCGTTAAGCCCAAGCTAATACGATAAAATCCACTCTCAAATCAAGACCTTAAGACAAAACATAATGTCGCCGCTAATTTTTCCACAAACAAACGAAACTAATAGGATGTTTTGTGATGATTTATCATCATGGTCTATCTTTTTAGATAGATTGTAAAATGCCACCAAGTGCACAAAAAGTAAAGGAGATGCACTCATACTTGTCGATATTGCCTGACCGACAGCTTTTAATGTCTTTTATTGTTATCTAAAAGCAATCGAGCTTACATAAGTCGTGACCTACAAATATCCTTAAGAGACTACCAAAGACCCGAGCACAAAATACAGCCATGCCACCAAAACCCCTAAAAGTTATGATATTAAAGGTTTTGGCGGTTAATAATTAGCTGACATCCATGCACCAGTATTTGGTGGTGACGTACTCCTCCATGCCATATTTTGAGCCTTCACGCCCAAAACCAGACTGTTTCACGCCACCAAAAGGCGCAACCTCGGTCGAGAGCAGCCCTGTGTTTTGGGTGACCATACCATATTCTAAACGTTCAGACACTCGCCATGAACGTGTCTGATTTTGGGTATAAAAGTACGCTGCCAGCCCATAGAGGGTGTTATTGGCGTGTTTGATGACTTGTTCTTCGTCATCAAAGATGAATATCGGTGCAATCGGTCCAAAAATTTCTTCATGAGCGATGTCCATGTCATCGGTGATGTCTGAGATGATGGTTGGGGTAAAACAGCGTGGATAAGTGGGGTGGGGCGTACCTCCTAAAATGAGTGTTGCACCTTTATCTAAGGCATCTTTTAGGAGCGTCTGTACCTTAGTCATCGCCCCCTCGTTGATAAGACAACCGATGTCAGTACCATCTGCTAGTCCATCGCCCACATGAAGAGCCTCTACTTGTTCGGTGAACTTTTTGATAAATTCATCTTTGATGGCACGATGTACATAAATGCGGTTGGCACACACACAGGTTTGTCCTGCGTTACGATATTTAGAAGCGATTGCTCCCTCCACTGCCTTATCGATATCGGCATCATCAAAGACGATAAAGGGTGCGTTACCACCGAGTTCTAAAGAGAGTTTTTTGACCGTGCTGGCACATTGCTCCATGAGAATTTTACCAACCCGAGTTGAGCCTGTAAAAGAGAGTTTTTTAATACGCTCATCACCAGTTAGAACACCTCCAACGACTTCTGATTGTCCGGTAACGATTTGTAGCACTCCTTGTGGCATGCCTGCTTGAATGGCAAGCTCAGCCAAAGCTAGGGCAGAAAAAGGCGTTTGACTGTCGGGTTTGACAATCATGGTGCAACCTGAAGCTAAAGCAGGTGCTGCTTTACGAGTAATCATGGCAGATGGAAAGTTCCAAGGTGTAATGGCGGCACACACGCCAACAGGCTGCTTTAAGACGACATAACGTAGCTTAGTGTTGGCACTGGGGATGACATCGCCATATACCCGCTTGGCTTCATCAGCGAACCAACGAATGAAACTGTTGGCATAGCCAATCTCACCACGAGCTTCTTTTAGGGGTTTGCCTTGTTCGGTAGTCATGATAATTGCTAGGTCTTCACGATTGACATCAATCAAATCTGCCCATCTGTGCAAGATGGCGGCTCGCTCATTGACGCTCATCATCGCCCATTGTTGTTGGGCATTATGAGCAAAGCTCACCGCTTCTGCGACTTCATCAGCAGATAAGTCAGGCACACTGCCTATTTTTTCTCCATTAAAAGGATTGATGACATCAATGGTCGTGGCGGATTTGGCGGACTGCCAAGAATTATTTAATAAGGCTTGTTCGCGAAATAAAGTAGGGTTGGTTAATTTCATCAAATGCTCCTTATGGGATGAGAGTGGATGAATGATGAGAGAGGGTAAACTGTGTTGGTTTAATTGGTTGTTCTACATATTGAATAAATGTTCAAAATACAGTACAATATTAGCATCATTTATTACTTTATACAAGCCATTTATTGATGAAAAACCCTCACATAAAGAGATGTCATGAGTCACCAATCCCCTGCCAAGTCTGCCAGCGTACCTGCCCTAGAAAAGGCATTTGAGATTTTAGATTTTATTACCAAAAGCCCCACACCTGTGTCATCAGCGACCATCGCAAGAGAGTTATCGCTTGCCCGCTCTACCACTCATAATATTTTGCAAGCTTTGACCAATAAAGGCGTACTTCATAAAGATGCTAATCATTTGTTCAGTTTGGGTTTTTATCTTTTATATTGGGCGGGACGTTTTGAGGTGGAGCGAGATGTGGTGGCACTGTTTCACGAATCAGCGGTAAGCTTTGATGTGCTGACGCCTTATACCATTACCTTGTCTACTTTGGATTTTGACAGAGGGGAGACGGTATTTTTGAGCAGTCATCAGGGCAGCAGTGCCATTGATTTTGCATTTCGTCGTGGTGTGCGTGTGCCTGCGGTATTCTCAGCGACGGGCAAGGCGATATTGAGCCAAACTCCTTTTGATAAAGTTGTGGGAATGTATGATGTTTTTCCTGCTCCCTTGACGGATAAAGGGGTGACAGATTTTAAAGAACTAAAAGCAGAACTCGACGAGGTTAAAGTCACACGTCTGTCCCTAGATGATGGACAACTAAGGCTTGGTATGACATGCATGGGGACTTACATCAGAAGTCAAGATGGCGTACGGCTTGGCATAGCGGTTTCTTTATCAGACAGTGAATACAGTGAGCAAAAAGAGGTGGTAGGACAAGCCATCATTGCTCTTGCGATGAAGATTGAGCAAGGATTAGGGGTGCATGACTGATTAAGTCAATTTGACAAAAAACCGTTTTATAACAGTTCGCTTTTTTATCCAGCGATAAAGGATACGCTCGTGATGATGATGGTAGACGATATAAAGTTACAGGCTGATTATTGATGAGTAATTCCGCTGATTGCCCGACTTTTAGCGGTTGAGCATGATGAGCTGATAAATAAGTCTCACACAGAACTTGCGTGGCTTTTTCGCCTGTGGTGATGATATGGGTACAGTCGGGTAATTTATCCAAAAGCACCCCAATATCCATCGGCGTGATGATTTCTAGAAATTTATCTGAGGCGTTATTTTGTAGGCGACAGATTTGATAGGCGGTGTCACTAATGGCAATGCCAGTTTCGGTGAGAAATCTCTCTATCTTGTCTTGATAAAAGCCCTTGTCCGCTGTATTAATAAAATAATCCTTATCATCGAAAAACACCAAACCCATAATCCGCCAAAAGTCATTATTAAAATTCGGATAATAAAAGTCCATTGCCCAACGTATTCTAGGTGGCGGAAAACTGCCCAGCATTAACACGGTGGCGTTGGGGGGAGCAAATGGGGCAAGTGGGTGTGTTTCAATGCTGTTGTTCATGTTGCGTCAAACCATGTATTTAAGCCCAAAGATTCATCGGTTATCGATTATAGCTTTTGTATAATCTTAACCTTTCTTATTTATGTGGCAGTCGTAAAGACAAGTGTGGTCGTGGTGCTGGTGGTAAACGCTGTGTTTGGTCTTTTAAAGCGAAATGGCAAAGTTTATACCGTTGTTGTTAAAGACAAAAACCGATACGCTAATGCCCATTATTACAAGCAAAATCAAGCCTGATAGTATTGTTTATACAGACTGCTACAAAAGCTATAATACTCTTGATGCGAGCGATTTTAAGCATTTTAGAATTAACCATTCAAAAGAGTTTGCAAAAGACTGCAATCACATCAGGCACAAGAAAACTTTTGGAATCAAGCCAAACGAGTGCTTAGAAAGTACAATAGATGTACTGCGAAATAAAAATTTTGTCTATGCAACTCCTTATATTTATTCGGTTTTTAAATTTGAGAAACATGATAAAATCGTTATTTCGCAGTGGGTCTAATGGTATTGACAAGAAACATTTCCATCTTTTTATTAAAGAATGTGAATTTCGTTTTAACTATGGCATGCCATCTCAAAAGCTTAAAACGTTGAGAAAATGGTGTGGGATTTAAACCTTATCTACGTCAGCCCCATAATTTATTTCATCATCAGTTCCTTGAGTGCCAACATCGTATCACGCACCTTCATGGCTTCTTCAAACTTTAATTCTTTAGACAGATTTCTCATTTGCTTTTCTAGGCGAGCGATTTCTTTTGCCATGAGTTCAGGTCGATGTAGGATGTCTATGTCAATGTTGCTAAGAGCAAATGGCAGGTCTATTTTAGGAGCTTCTACACTTTCTATCTCGCCAGTGTCAATCTTATCGGTAATGGCGCGACTGGCTGATTTGGGTGTGATGCCGTGTTCGGTGTTAAAAGCTATTTGTTTACTGCGCCTTCGCTCTGTTTCACTGATGGCTTTTTGCATGCTTGGTGTGATGCTGTCAGCATAGAGGATTGCCTTACCATTGACATGACGTGCAGCACGTCCAATGGTCTGAATCAAGGAGCGTTCTGAGCGTAAGAAGCCCTCTTTGTCAGCATCAAAGATGGCAACGAGACTTACCTCTGGCATGTCTAGACCTTCACGCAATAAGTTAATGCCAACGAGTACATCATGCACACCTGTTCGTAACTCATGAATGATTTTGGTTCGCTCTACGGTATCGATATCGCTGTGCAGATAAGCCACACGCACGCCGTATTCTTTAAGATAACTGGTCAAATCCTCAGCCATGCGTTTGGTTAGGGTCGTGATGAGAACCCTCTCGTTAAGTGGTTTGCGGAGATTAATCTCACCAAGCACATCATCAACTTGAGTCAACACAGGGCGTATTTCAAGCACAGGGTCAATGAGCCCTGTGGGTCGTACCACTTGTTCCACCACCTGTTCACTGTGTTCTAGCTCATAATTGGCAGGCGTTGCTGAAACAAAAATGCGAGTAGGAACGACCGCCTCCCATTCCTCAAACATCATGGGGCGGTTATCCATGGCAGATGGTAGGCGAAAGCCGTAATTGACTAAGTTTTCTTTGCGACTTCTGTCGCCCTTATACATCGCACCGATTTGAGGTACAGTGACGTGGCTTTCATCTAAAAATACCAAAGCATCAGAGGGTAGATAATCAAAGAGCGTGGGAGGTGCCTCACCCGCTTGCCGACCTGATAGATGTCGAGAGTAATTCTCAATGCCATTACAGTAACCAAGCTGTTGTATCATTTCAAGGTCATACTGAGTGCGTTCCTTAATGCGTTGAGCCTCCAAGAGCTTATTATGCGTGCGAAAGTAGTCCAAGCGTTCGGCAAGCTCTTCTTTGATGGTATCCATGGCGACCTGAAGCTTCTCTCTTGGTGTGACATAGTGTGACTTAGGATAGATGGTAATGCGTGGCACGGATTTGATGTTTTTACCCGTTAAAGGGTCAAACCACGTGATTTTTTCTACTTCATCATCAAACATGCTGATACGCACAGCAAGTTGTTCACTCTCAGCAGGGTAAATGTCCAGCGTCTCGCCATGCAGTCGATAGGTGCCACGACCAAAGTCTAGCTCATTACGCTCATATTGTAACTCCACCAAGCGTTTGATGAGAGCGGTGCGTTCGATGACATCACCCACAACGACGTGTAATAGCATTTTAAGATAGCTTTCAGGATCACCCAAACCATAGATGGCAGATACGCTTGCCACGATGATGGTATCACGACGTTCTAATAAGGCACGAGTGGCAGACAGTCGCATTTGGTCAATGTGGTCGTTAATGGCAGAATCTTTTTCGATGAATGTATCGCTTGCCACGACATACGCTTCAGGCTGATAATAGTCATAATAGCTGACAAAATACTCCACCGCATTATGAGGAAAAAACTCTTTAAACTCACCATACAGCTGTGCCGCTAAAGTCTTGTTGTGTGCCATGATGATGGCAGGTCGCCCAAGAGACTCAATGACTTTTGCCATGGTGTAGGTTTTGCCCGAACCTGTGACTCCAAGCAGTAGCTGATTTTTTTTACCTGACTTAACACCCTCAACAAGTGCCTTGATGGCGGTTGGCTGATCACCACTTGGAGCAAAGGGCGTGACCATTTGAAAGACTTTTTGCTGTTCTCCTAGCTGTTTGGCGAGTTGATCTTCGGTGCGTTTGGTGCGGGTGGTTTTTGGTGGTTGCATGGTGGTAAATGACACAGAGATGGATAATCAAGTTAAATAAGGTCAAACCATGAAATTTAAAGGGGATGGACTGGTGATGAAGTTATCAAAAATAAGGGCAATCATCATTACCCTTAAATATTTAGTCACTAAGATGGTCAGCAATACAACCGAACAAAGTTGCCTGAATTTTAGATTATTTGCCCAAAGCCTTTTTGATGTCTTCTTGCATTTTTTTTAGGTGCTTATTCTCGTAGCTTTCCACGGTTTTCTTGTTGCTCTCACCTGCACTTTTCATATAAGCTTCAAAGACAGCGTCTTGTTTTTTTAGGGCGTTTTGACCGTCCTTACTTCCATAAAAAGCAATCATGGCATCAACTTCGGCTTGCGTGAATGATTTAGCAGCACTTAGGTAGGATTTTTTTAGCCCCTCTTGAACGGCTTTATTGTCTAAGCTTTTAATGAGCCCTTCAGCGTAGTCATCAAAGATTTTTAGAGCTTGCTTACGCTGGGCATCCGTTAATGTGCTATCTTGTGCCATGCCTTGAGCGACTGCCATGCGTTCCATCTCAAGAGGGGCGATTACAGCTTCATAGAACGTGGCTTCATAAGGCATGATGGCTGCCAGCTCTTCTAAAGATTTATTGCTAGGTGTGGCAAAAACACTGGCAGGTAATAACACGCTCATTAAAAGTAGGGATTTGATTTTCATAAAAACTCCAAAAAAAAGCAGGGATACAACAGCAAAGAGGTGAATGTCAATGGTAGAATGCAAAAGCAGATAATTTAACAGATGAAATAATTTAACAGGTTTCTGTGAAAATAAAAAGTGTTAAATTGTTATCATTTACAACGATGTGTAGAAAAAGGCAAATTATTTGATGCCAACATCATTAAAAAAGTCGGTACAAGCATACCGACTTTGATGTATATTTGGTCACCAAATTAAGCCACGTACTGAGTTTTGAGTGATGAAGCCATCTGGAATTTGACCGTTATCAGCCTGCCAACGAGCGAAGGCACGTTGGGTATTTGCCCCTGCCACACCATCTGCTTTGCCTGCAGAGTAGCCTTTGGCGTTTAGCGACTCTTGTAAGCGGATGATTTCGGAACGAGACAAAGCCTGCTCATGACGAGGCCAACTACTGCTGATGCCTGTGCCACCACCAATGCGTTTGGCAAGTGTGGCAACAGCCAGAGCATAACTTGATGAGTTGTTGTAGACTTTAATGACATCAAAATTTGAAGTCAATAGTAGGGCAGGGCCATTTATGCCAGCAGGAAGCCACAACTCGGCTAGGGCGGCACCGCCGAAATATTCGCCAGAGGTAGAGCTAAGCCCCATCGATTTCCATGCTTCTAACGAATGTTTTTGACCAAGCATTTGATAATTAAAGCCAGCAGGTACTCTAACCTCGTAATAAGCGTCCACACCCGATGTCCAACCACTACTGCTAAGATAGTGAGCGGTAGAGGTTAGAGCATCAGAAATTGTCCAAGGATTTTTCTGTCCGTCACCATTGCCATCTACGCCATATTTGATCCATGTAGAGGGGATAAACTGGGTATGACCCATGCCTCCTGCCCATGAACCACGCAGCTGTGAGCGAGTTACATCGCCACGCTCTATCATCTGTAACATGGCGATGAGCTCGCCTTCTGCAAAGCTGCGACGACGGCCGTCAAAAGCTAGGCTGGATAAGGCGTCAGGTAAGTCGGTCGAACCTGTGCTTGCCCCAAAAGAGGATTCGATGCCCCAGATGGCGACCATAATCTCACGAGGTACACCATACTCACTCTCAGCCCTAGAGAATAATGATGGGTATTCACGCATTTTGGACTTGCCTTCGCTTACACGTCCTGAGGTAACGGCTGATTCTATGTAAGACCAAGGCATTTTGGAGAATTCTGCTTGGCGACCATCTAAGCTGATGACCTGCGAGTTTAGGCTGACCCCATTCATCAAGCCATGAACAGCATGAGAAGGGTGACCATGACCAATGGTGCGATTAATAAAATCACTCTTCCAGTCACCAAAACTGCCATAATACCTATCTTCTAGTCTGGGCGGAGGTGGAGCAGTCTGTGGGGTTGGCGTCTGAGGTTGCGGCTTGACGATCACTACCTTAGGTGGCTGAGTGGACTGTTTTTTGGGTGTCTCTATGATGATGGGTCGCTGTGGGGTTGGCGTAGAGGTGCAAGAGAGCATGGCAGTTGTGGCGAGCACAACAGCAGATAAGCGAAACCAAGGACGGCTAAGCAGGGTGTGGGCTTCTGGAGTCATGATGTATGCATGGTTAATAAATGTCCCTGTCATTTTACACAGTTGGTGGGAATTTGGCAAATTAAAATGACAAAAACGGTGATTTTTAGGAGGTTAATGGCAACATGGCATTATTTGGTATTGAACTTGCAAAATCTTCAGTTTAGTACGTGCACTCTAAACTTTTCTATGCTTGCCATCATGCTGTCTATTTAAATGGTGTGATTTTCATGTTTCATGCTTATGTTATGATAGCCGGTCTCTTAAGGTATTATTGGTTATTTTTACCCAGCTTTGTTTGAAGGGCTTTTTAAACTTTGTATGATGTTTGCGGCATTATTGGTTTTTTTCCTATTCGTCACCGTAGCGGATTAAGTCATGAGACATTTGATTATAACGCAATTGCTTGGCATGAGTAAGAGCTTGATTGCCAAAGAGCAATCAAAAAGGCATAGTCTGTTATGAGAAGCTGATGAGCCAAAGCCTGTAAATTTAAGGTGGCACATTATTATGTATAAAAAGCAAAACAGGCACTTGACCGCCGCCCTTATCCTAATTAGCGGTCAAACAAAGTAGTGGAAAACTTATATTGTGCAATGGTGATGTATGCTATTTACGTCTAAAATTAGACAGTCAAACAACCCCCTCTTTTTTAGATTGGTATAAATAATGCAATAAAATAAAGTGTTGCACTAGATAAACCCTAAAAATTAAATAAGAAAATACCACCTGTGGCTGGTTTGTCTGACTGATGGTATAAAACACATCTTGCTCAGCACTGACTAAACCCTGCCCCCACATGAATCGTTGCCACGGCAATACGGCTGTCAGCATGAATGGCGAGCCCACCCCGAGCGGTTTCTTTGTATTTGTCCATCATGTCCAGTCCTGTCTCTTTCATCGTAAGAATGGCTTTATCAAGTGAGACATGGTGCGAGCCATCACCACGCAGAGCAAGGCGAGCGGCATTAATCGCCTTAATAGATGCCATCGCATTACGCTCAATACACGGCACTTGCACCAATCCTGCAATGGGATCGCAAGTAAGACCTAAGTTGTGTTCTAGTCCAATTTCAGCAGCATTTAGACACTGGGCAACACTGCCGCCCATGACATGAGCCAGCCCTGCCGCCGCCATTGCACAGGCCGAACCCACCTCACCTTGGCAGCCCACCTCAGCCCCTGAAATAGAAGCGTTTTGTTTGATTAAAGCGCCAATTGCTCCCGCTACGAGCAAAAACTCACGCACGCCCTGATAGCTAAATGTGGGGATAAAGCCCTGATAATAATGTAGTACCGCAGGAATGATGCCTGCTGCCCCATTGGTCGGAGCAGTCACCACACGTCCACCTGAAGCATTTTCTTCATTGACCGCAAGGGCGTAAAGATTCACCCAGTCCATGGCTAAGAGATCGCCATCGGATTTACCGTATTCCTTAGAAAGTTGGTCATATAACGCCTTGGCACGGCGTTTGACATTTAGACCACCTGGTAGCACACCATCCTTTTGACAGCCCGCATTAACACAGTGCTGCATGGTTGCCCAAATGTCATTTAGGTAGTTTTTGACAGTTTGTTCATCTCTTAGAGCAAGCTCATTATGCATCATGAGTTCGCTGATGGTTAAGTTATGAGTGTGGCATAGCCTCTGAATGTCAGCACCCATTTCAAAAGGGTAAGGATAGGGCGAATTTTGGGGTGTGTCTGCTTGGGTGTGCTCATGTTGGGCTTTAAACCCATCAGCTTCTAGAACAAAACCACCAC
>JBHCHC010000030.1:0-11997 GCA_041802645.1 Moraxella sp.
GCACCTGTGGCTTTTTTGCCACCTTTTAGAGCGATTCTTCCTCCTTTATCCTTAGGATTGGTAGAGACACCATCATCGGTCGCTGTATCATGGATTTGATAGCCCAGGTCACTCATCATCACTTTTAGCTGCTCGTATGTTTTTTGCCACTCTTTGATGCGTGGAAAAGACAGGTAGTGTTTTTTGGCAAAGTTCTTACGAGCGTTGCCAGTCAGCTTATCACCACCGTGCATTTCATGATTGCCAAATAGCACTCCAAACAGCTCAATATAAAATAAAAAATCCGAATCATCGCGGCGAAACAAAGCGTGTTTTTGGTCAGCCTGCACTTGCTTATCAGCAGGTCGCTCTCGAACGTCTTGTACAGCAAGTGCTGAGACGATGATGAGCATCTTGTCAAGACAAGCAAATTCATGCCCCGCAATAAGCATGCGAGCCAGACGAGGATCTATGGGCATACGAGCCATTTTTTTACCAATATCACTTAGCTGACCTACAGTCGTATTACTCTTGCCTTTTAGAGATTTTTTTAGGGCGGTTTTGGTGGGTGCATCCATCAATGCCCCAAGCTCATCTAGCAGTTTTTTGCCATCATTAACAAGACGTAAATCAGGTGGCGTAATAAAGTCAAACGTCGCCACATCGCCCAGCCCCAGATACGCCATTTGTAATATGACACTGGCTAAATTCGTCCGCAGAATCTCGGGTTCAGTGAACTCGGGACGGCTGTCAAAATCTTCTTTTGAATACAATCGTATGCACACACCATCGCCAATTCTGCCACAACGACCCTGACGCTGATTTGCCGCCGCTTGACTGATGGCCTCGATGGGTAGCCTCTGAATGCGTGAGCGATAATTATATCGACTGATACGAGCAAAGCCCAGATCTATCACATAACGGATGTTTGGCACGGTCAGAGCAGTCTCTGCCACGTTGGTTGAAATGATGATGCGTCGCCCTCCTGTGGGATGAAAGATTTTTTGCTGCTCAGCAAAACTTTGACGGGCAAATAAAGGTAAAATCTGAGTGTGAGGCGGTGCATGAGCGGTCAAAATCTCGCCAATCTCACGAATCTCGGCTTCGGTACTGGCAAAAATCAAAATATCAGCTTGATCAGGATGTCCTTTTTGGCGAGCATCATCAAAACACTCAGCAACAGCAGCCGTTAAAGCACGTGGCAGTTTATCTTCCATGTCATCAAAAGCATCGTCATCATGGCTTTTGACAATCTCATCTATCAAAGGGCGATAACGTGTCTCGACAGGATAGCTACGTCCTTCTACGTTGATGATAGGCACAGCACCTTTGATGCCAGATGTCATAAAATATTCGGCAAAGCGTTGAGTGTCTAACGTGGCAGATGTAATGATGACCTTTAAATCAGGGCGTTTTAGCAGTAGGCGTTTTAGATAACCCAAAATGAAGTCAATATTCAGACTACGTTCATGGGCTTCATCGATGATAATCGTGTCATAACGTGTCAAAAACTTATCCGAGCCAAGCTCAGCAAGCAAAATCCCATCTGTCATGAGCTTAATGATACTGTCACGATTGCCCTGCTCGGTAAATCGCACCTTGAAGCTGACGGTCTGCCCCAGATTCTCCCCCAGCTCCTCGGCAATACGCATGGCAACCGAGCGAGCAGCCAGTCGCCTAGGCTGTGTATGTCCTATTTGCCCTGTGATGCCACGTCCTGCCAGCATGGCAAGCTTTGGCAACTGAGTGGTCTTGCCTGAGCCTGTCTCGCCTGCCACAATGACGACTTGGTGTGACTGTATGGCACGAATAATCTCATCTGCTCGGGCACTTACTGGCAAATCCGTATTAAGTTTGTCCATCAAATCAGCAGGAATACTGTCCAAGCGAGCTTGCACCGCCAAGGCAGAACGCTCAACGATGGCTTCAAGCTGAGTTTTTTTCTTAGCTTTAGCATCGGGTGAAAAGTTGCCTTTTAATTCACGCTCCAAGCGTTGGACAATGTGACGGTCTTTAGCAAGTAGCTGAGCAGCGGCTGACAAATTAAGAGGCGATGTTTTGCTTTCGTTATTCATAAAATCTTTCTTGTTTAATCATAAATATGATAAAAATGCCCTCAATGAGGGTTTGGCATGAATTTACAAGCCATGACACCGTATCGCCACAAAAAACATAAAAGCTCTCTTGACGTCTTTGATTATCATTGTTAGATAGACTGCGTTCATGGATAAGTTTTGTTTAAGTCGGCAGAATACACACTTAAAACCAGCATTCATTAAAGGCAAAATTCATGCCGTTTGGCGATTCACCACCGTTTTTCATGGTTTTTTTACCAAAATCACGATATAATAACAAAGGCGTCTTCTAAACTGTCTAATTTTTCATCAGTAACCCACTTACAAAATTAAAAAATAATTGGATTACATCCTTGTTTTTTGGTATCTTGCCAGATGATATTTGGTGAAAAGGCGCTGGTGAAAGACGTTTAGAGCACACTCCACATGGATTTTGTCATTAAAATCACGCATTTGTTTAAATAATACAGATGAGTAATGGTTATTTTCAATCAGCTCTTTTGGCTCACAAAAACAAGATTTAGTGATTTTTTAATGCAAAAATACAACGCAAACACTGATGATGCATGGTAAATTTATGTAAATAACATGGGATGCATCTTGGTGTTTTTTACGTGTATTTTTATGCTTAGTAGTGTGTCAGCGGGCAAACCTTGTGCATCATCATAATTTAATTTAATGATATGTTACTTTATATTCATTAAAATTGATAAGTTAGAAGAAGGTTCATGCCCAAGCTGATAAAATTGGATTGATTATTTTGTTTAATCCTTAAGCTTGACATCATCGATGTTTTTATCATTTGATATAAACCTACTCAAACTTTTAAAGATATTTTACTATACATCTAAGCCATGACCGAACTTAATATTTTAGATTTGATTTTAGAAGCCAGCTTGCTTGTGCAGTTGGTGATGGGATTGTTGCTACTCCTATCCTTTATTGGTTGGGGACTTATTTTTCGCTTGGCAGGCAGATTAAATGGTGCCAAACGCTTTGATGATGACTTTGAATCATGGTTATGGTCAGGTAACTCTCTAAATAAGCTATATAACACAGTTGCTGGTGAGGCTGAGCGAACAGGACTGGAACAAGTTTTCTTTGTTGGTTATGGCGAATTTTTAAAAGCTCAAAAGTCAGGTATGGAGCGAACAGCGATACTCGATGGTGTGGAACGTAAATTTAAAGTCGCCATCGGAAAACAGCAGGCGATATTAGAACAAGGGCTTTCCACTCTAGCCAGCATCGCTTCAGTATCACCTTACATCGGCCTATTTGGTACAGTATGGGGCATAATGACTGCCTTTATTGGTCTGTCTAGTGCCGAAAGCGTCAGCCTTGCCACGGTCGCCCCTGGTATTGCCGAAGCACTCATTGCGACCGCCATGGGTCTATTTGCTGCCATTCCAGCAAGCCTTGCTTTTAACCATTTTAGTGCCAAAGCAAACGCCCTGTATGAAAGTCGTGCTTTATTCTGTGAAGAGCTGACAGGGGTATTTGCCCATGAATACAGCATGGCACAGCGTACCACTCAGATTTAGGTATTTTGGCATGAAAAACAGTTACGCACGCTCCAAAAAACCCCTAAACAGTGACATGAATGTCGTGCCATACATCGATGTCATGTTAGTATTGCTCATCATCTTTATGGTGACAGCACCCATGCTAACTACAGGTGTAGAGGTGAATCTGCCTAGCGAGAAGACCAGTAACATCGCCAAAAGTGAATTGACCCCCGTCATCGTCTCACTTACCAAGAATGGTGAGCTGTTCGTCAGCCACGAAAATGCGATTGATCAAGCTGTCAGCGAACCTGAACTGTCTGAACTACTCACCCAACTGGCACAAGCCAATATAGGCGAACAAGGCAGCCAGCTACAAGTCATGATTAATGCCGACAAAGACAATGCTTATGAAGCAGTAATGCACTTGATGGCATTGGTACAAGGAGCGGGTGTGACCAAAGTGGGTTTGTTAAGCGGTCAAACAAACACCAAAAAACGCCAATCAAATAACAAATGAGGTCAGCCACAAAAATCTCCGTAGTAAATGCCACGCAGACAGTAGAGACATTAAATAACACAATGAGCCACACATCAGACAACATCGGTACCAAAGAGACCAGTCCTGCACTATCGATACTCGGTAGTGTATTGGTGCATGGGCTGATTTTGGCAGGGATATTTTTTGCCTACACTCAACAAAAACCTCTGCCCGAGGTAGCTTCATTAGAGGCAAGTTTGGTAACGGGTGATGACTTAGCAGGGGCACAGGCTGCTATCGCCGAGGCATTCTCCCAAAATCAAGCCAGTAGTCAGTCAAGCACCAATAATCAAACGCAAGACATGCAAAAGAGCAATCATGATGCCCAGCTAGAGGCTTATTATAATGACCTTGCCGAGCGTGAGCGTATCTATGAAGCCCAAATGGCAGAATACGCCAAAAGTCTAGATGAAGAGATATTCTCCGAGATTGAGATGCAAAGACAGGCCATAGAGCGTGAAGAGCGTGAGCGACTACAGGCGGTGGCAGACTTAGAGAAGCGTGAGCGTAGCAATGATGATATCGCTCGTGACAATAGCGAGGGTTTAAATAAAGCTCGCACCCGTCGTGATAACGCCATCGCAGAACAGGAGAATGCCAATCGTATGGACAGTCGCACCCTTAGCGACGGGCAAAGCACCATAAAAGACTCTCCCACGACTCCAACGGTTGGGCGCGGCGGTGCAGTCAGTGGTGGTAATAACAGCGGCAGTAGCGGACAAAGTAGCAACCGCAACGAAGTCATCTCTGCCTTGCAGCGCCACATTCGTTCGCATTGGCGAGCCACTGGCAAAAACCAAACCTTGCAAGTTAAGCTCAAAGTGGACAGCAGTGGTAACGTACTAAGCGTGCAAGTCTCAGGCGGTGATGATTATTTGCGTGAACAACTAGAAGATACCGTGCGTCGAGCCAGTCCCTTGACACCCATTGTTGGCACGAATTATCGTGACTTGAATTTTAATTTTAAAATCAATTAGAATATATGCACCTCCAAATATCATATTTTAAACATTTTAAGGCTGCCCCATGAACATTAAAACCCCCTTATCCCACCTAGCCCTAGCTGTCGCCCTAGTCGTAGCAAGCCCTGCTTTTGCCGTGGGTTATGGCTCGCTAGGCAACACCAATGACAGCGAACTGAATTTTGACATCGATGTCGATGGCGTACAAAATCCCTATCAAATCGCACTAATTCCTTTTGCTGGCGATACCCTTATCAGCAACACCGTTGCCAATAATCTAAGCCATACTGAGTTAAAAACCACAAGCCAAAACCTGCCTCAGCGTGCCCACTCATCTGCTGAAATCAGCCAAAACTTATCTCATTGGCAAAATGCTGGATTTAATTATGTTGTGGTAGGCAGCACCCAAACCATTACAGGTGGCAAGGTCGCCATTGGTTTTGAGGTTATTGATGTTGCCACAGGGCTTGCGATGCAAGGCAGGCAGACCAAATATAGCGATAACAACCAAAGCGCCCTTCGTCATACTGCCCATGTGGTCAGCGACAGAATCTATGAAATCATCACGGGTGAGCCTGGTGATTTTACTGGACGCATCGCCTATGTTGAAGAGACAGGCGACCCACGCAATAAAGTCTCAACATTAAAAGTCATGGATGCCGATGGTCAGAATGTTCGCACCTTATTTAGCACACAAGGCTCAATTTTTAGCCCCACATGGTCACCCGATGGACAACGCATCGCTTACTCCGTGCAAAAACCCAATGGCTTACCCGTCATTCACTTGCAAAGTGCTGGAGGCAGTGGCGTTGGCAATGTCATCACTCCCTTTAAAGGCAATAATCTGGGGGCGTCATTCTCGCCTGATGGGTCAAGTATTTTATTCTCAGGCAGTCATGAAAATAACGATCCCTCTATTTATGAACTACATCTTGCCTCGGGTCAGCTAAAACGCCTAACCAACATGAAGGGTGCAGAGAATTCACCCAATTATACCCCTGATGGTCGCTCGTTCATCTTTACCGCTGATAACGGCTCACGCACCCCTCGCCTGTATCGCTACAACCTAAATACAGGGCAAGCCGCTCCAATTGGTGGAGCAGGAGCAAACCCAAGGGTCAGTCCAGATGGCAGCAAAATCGCCTATGTTTCAGGCAGAAGCCTTGTGGTAACAGGAGCAGGTACGATTGATACCACAGGCATTGATGAGTCGGCAAGTTTTTCTCCTACCGGCAATCGTATTGTCTACTCCTCTTATAAAGGCGGGCGCGGGCAAATGACCATTCGCTCTTTAAAAACAGGTCAAGCCTTTACTATTGACACCCAAGGTACGGTTCGTGAGCCGACGTGGTCACGTGGTGGTGTGAACTGATTTTGCTAGCTGATATGACCAAAAAACGCACAAGTAGTCTACTTGTGCGTTTTGGTTGTATATTGCTGACGCTGTCACTTAATGCCTGCCAGCATATCCAATGGGTAGATAGCCCTCTACCTGTCACCCTAAACCCCAGTCCCCATCTTAACACTCCCAAATATCCATATCCAACAAAACATCTGCACCCCTCTCATGGCAGACCACTGTGCAATGAAGTTCTTTTTTCCAAAGACCCCACCGTTAAGAATCACCAACCTCCCATGCTTTGCATACCTAAGCAAGCCAAACGCTATCAAAGACCCTTTTTCTTACTAGAAGATTGGTTTTAGTTTTTAGTTGGTGTCAATCCCTTTCACTATTTTTGCCAAATGCTCACCAAACCACACCGCTGTATCCATATCTCCTTGGCAGGGCGTCACCTCAGGAGGAGCATCGATGGACTGTGTCATCAGCCCCAAAAAAGAAGATAGACGGTTCAAATCTGTCTCACTACTACCTGTTGGTAATAAGGGTAAACCCGCCCAGTTCATGCCATGTTGCATCGCAAATAAGCATAAGTGCTGCAATACCGCCAATTTATCACCCGACAAACCGCCTGAGTTCGCAAAACCTGCCGCCCATTTTCCTTGCCAACTACGTGTCACCCAACGCTTAGATGTGGCATCCATGAATGTTTTAAAGCTCGCTGTGACCCCGCCCAGATACACTGCTGTCCCCAGTACAAGCATGTCTGCCTCATCCATATAATCCCAGTCCTCATCGCTTAGTTCTGCAATGTCTATGAGTCGTACATGGGCATGTCTATCCGCCCCTTCTTTGATGGCGTGGGCGACACGACGAGTATGTCCATAATTTGAATGAAAAACGATGGCAAGTGTGCCCATTTGATTAGCCGTTTTGTGAATCGTCTGCGTCATTGTCCTGCTCTATTGCCGTGATTGTCATGTCATAAATCGTATGAATGGAGCATTATAACAAATCAACAGTAAAACCGATATTTATTTTGCCAAATGATGGTAATTATGTTATTTTAAGTCGTTTTATCATTATTTTACTAAATTAGGATTATCATGAACGCCTTGACCTCTCTTGCCAAATACACGACTATTGTTGCTGATACAGGTGACCTAACCGCCATTGCTCGCCTGCGTCCACAGGATGCCACAACCAATCCCAGTTTGGTCACCTCTGCCCTACTCTCTGGTGAGCATGACGAGCTTATCCGCCAAGCCAAAAATCTGGGTTTATCACATGATGCCACCATAGACCGCCTAAGTGCTGAGCTTGGCAAGCAAATCCTAAGCCACATTCATGGACGTGTTTCTACTGAAGTTGATGCCCGCCACTCTTTTGATACTGACAAGACCGTCCAAAACGCACTGGACTTTATGGAGATTTATGATAAGTTAGGCGTGGACACCTCTCGCATTTTAATTAAAATTGCCGCCACATGGCAAGGCATTCAAGCGGCACAAATCCTAGAAAAACAAGGCATCCACTGCAACCTAACTTTGCTATTTACCGACACGCAAGCACGTGCCTGTGCTGATGCTGGCGTACAGCTCATCTCACCTTTTGTAGGGCGATTAACTGATTGACAAAAAGCTCATGAAAATAAAGCAATCATTGAAATACAAGATGATTTGGGGGTAAATTCGGTTAAAAGTATTTATAAGTTTTATAAATCTCATGGTTATGCCACTGAGATTATGGGGGCAAGCTTTCGCTCCACCGCTCAAATCTTAGCTTTAGCAGGGTGCGACCTACTGACCATCTCACCTGTCTTACTTGATGAACTTTCTAATATGAAAGTAGACGTTAGCCGTCAACTAACGCCGAGCGAAAACCTGTCAGAGAGACCAACACCTCTTAATATGGATGATTTTACAACAGCCCAAGAGTACTCACCAGTCAATGAATTGTTACTCAAAGGCATTGATGGTTTTATAAAAGCACGCTCAGAGTTGACACAGCAATTATTTGCATAAAACTCATCTTGCACTCATAAATAAATCTGATTTATTTGATGCTTTTGATGTTTTTGGGAATTTTGATGAAAAAATACATATATATCACAGCACTATTGTCCACCTTATGTGGTATAACCAGTGCTCATACCCATGATTTTCAAGTCATTAAAAAGCATGGCTTGGTGGAATTAGACTGCTCTGCCAAAGTGAAAAGCCCTTATGAGAATGCTAAGACATCTTGTCTGTTTGATGATGCCAATACCGCCATCATTTATCAAGAGAATAAAAAGGGCTTAATCAATCAAGAAGGTGTTTTATTAACACCGATTGAATACGATGACATCTTGCTTCATCATGAAGTCAGCATTGTACAAATAGGGGATAAATATGGGCTGATTCATACAAAAACGGGCAAACAAATCACGCCCGTTCATTTTGAAGATGTGGGTTTCTTAAAAGAAAATCTTATTAATGTAAAAATAAATGGCAATTGGGGATATGTGGATACCACAGGAAAAACCGTCATTGCTTTTAAATATGGCAACGCTTATCATTTTGAAAATGGCTTGGCGATTGTGAGTAATCACGGTTATGTCAAAGACGATACTTATCGCTTAGGCCTCATTGATAAGCAAGGCAGAGAAATTTTTCCTACTATTTATCGTGGCATCACGGTATTAGAGGATAAAATCTACCTTGCCGATGAGTCGGGACTACAAGGGGTTAGCAACTTACAAGGTGACCCATTATTCAAACCTAAGTACCCTGTTTTAGGAGCGTTTTCTCATGGTTATGCTCCCTTTGCTTTATTTTATCACGATTTTTATGGCTATCTTAATGAACAGGGCGAGGAAGCCATCGCACCACAGTATCTAAAAGCAAAATATCCTCATAAAATTGGGGGTAAGCTCTTATTTATGGTCGCCAAAGAAACTGACAAAGGCGTCTACTGGGGAGCGGTCGATGAGCATAATCATACCGTCATTGATTTTATTTATAAGGAGCTACAAGGTCAATTTGATGAAAACCTCATCATCGCCACCAATCAGGATTATGATTATATTGTAATTGATCATCAAGGCACCCCTTTAACCACCAAAACTTATGACTCTCTTTCTGATTTTTATCATGGTGTCAGCCAATACCTACAAAAAGACAAATATGGCCTGCTTAGTCGCACAGGTGATGAGATAACTCCTGCCATTTATAACAGCATTAGTCGTGAATACAATCATGATAATACCACTTACTATGGCATGCTTGTCAATCAAGAGGATAAATTTGGCTTTTTAAACCCTCAAGGTCAAGAGGTATTGCCTGCAGTTTATGATGAAGTCGTCGTTCATGCTCCATTGATTTATGTTAAAAAAGATGGTCTTTATGGCGTGGCCGACCTTATAGGCAATATCATCACTCCCCCAATCTACGAGGAGATATATAAACTTCGCGACGGCTACAGCAAGGTAAAAGACCAGCATCAATGGTATTTGTTAGACTCACAAGGCAAGATTCTTGGTAAAACCTCCGCCCCTTAGAGCTTGACAGGTCATGAATAAATGCCATTTTGGTGCATTTTGTGATTAAAAAATACTTTACAAAATTGGCATATGAGTGTAAACTTGTATGCTGGTTTTAATATGAGAGCTGTCACCATGAAAAAATATCAATGCATCGTTTGTGGTTGGATTTATGATGAAGCCTTGGGTTGTCCCGAGGAAGGTCTCGCTGCCGGTACACGCTGGGAGGATATTCCTGATGACTGGACCTGCCCTGAATGCGGCGTCGGTAAATTGGATTTTGAAATGGTAGAAGTCTAATCCTCGTCATGGAACCCTTAACTCCTACCCCACCTGCCAGTTGGGATAAATTCAATCAACATTGGCAACCATCCGACTTATCACCCTATTTTTACCAAACCATGATAGATGTTGGTCGTGACATCACGTTATGCGTAGAAGCAGGGGGTAATCCCAACAACCCTCCTTTGCTGTTCATTACAGGCTTTGGTTCGCAGATGATGTTTTGGGCAGACACCCTATTAAAGCGATTCATAGACGTGGGATTTTTCGTCATACGATTTGACAATCGCGATACAGGATTATCCACCAAAATCCATCACTTGCAAAAACTGCCCCATACCAATATTTTAAAAATGATAGCCAAAAATCAGATTGGTCTGTCTAATGCTCGCGAAAAAGTTGCTTATACATTGCCGGACATGGCCGATGATGTGGCAGGACTCATTTGTGCAATGAATTTGGGTAAAACCAACCTCGTAGGAGCAAGCATGGGAGGTATGATAGCTCAAATTGTCTGTGCTAAATACCCTCATCATGTGGACAAACTCGCCCTGCTGTTTAGTAGCACGAACCACCCTTTTTTGACACCCCCTAAACCCAAGCAGTTTTCTACCTTTTTTAGAAAAGCCCAAAGCAACAGTGAGCGGGACATGTTGCGTCATGCTGTATGGTTCATGACAGCGGTTGGCAGTCCGGGTCATCTTGATATTAAAGGCACACGCCAAATAGCCTCAGTGCGTTATCAACGCTGTCATAACCCCTTGGGCATGGCACAACAGATGAATGCCATTCTTGCCACAGGTTCTATTTTTGACTATACTCGGCAAATAGTCGCACCTACACTCATCATTCATGGCAATAAGGATGGATTGCTTCATCAGAGCCATGGTAGACACATCGCCAAGCACATCAAGAACAGTAGATTTGTAACAGTGGATGGTTTGGCACACGATTTACCCGCATACTACCATCCTTATTTGGTGAGCTTGATTCAGAGTCATTGTTTAAATTAAGGTCTTAATTTGACAATTTAACCAGCAATCGGCAGTAGCATAACAGTCTAGAACAACTGATTTAACCAAATCACCCTTAATCGCACAGAGCCATCATGACCGCCATTAACGTTAACAACACCTCCTTTACCATCAATACCATCTACTGCATTGGTCGTAGCTATGTAGAACACATTCATGAGCTTGGTAATGCCGTCCCTGATGAGCCTTTAGTTTTTTTAAAACCCAACAGCAGCATCACGTTTGGCGACACGCTAACGCTGCCGGATTTTTCAGAGGATATTCATCATGAAACCGAACTGGTACTACTCATCGGTGATAATAAGCAAATCATTGCTTACACTGTTGGACTTGATTTGACTGCCAGAGACATCCAAAGCGTTTGTAAGACCAAAGGCTTGCCATGGCTAAAAGCCAAAGGATTTAAGGGGGCTTGTTGGCTTGGGACGTTCAAGCCTTTTATCGCCAATCACGCCTACCACCTCTCTTTGCGTGTTAATGATGACCTTCGCCAACATGACAGTACAGAGAAAATGATGTATTCCTTTGAGTATTTGGTGTCATATTTAGATGATTTATATGGCTTACAGGCAGGCGATATCATCATGACAGGTACGCCAAAAGGAGTAGGAAAGCTGATGCGTGGAGATGCTCTGATGGTTGGGATTGATGATGCAGTTTATTCTCTATATGTGCAATAAGTAACCTACTACTTTTATGATGACCTAAAAATCATTCATCAGGACTGCCTAGTTAGGAACCAAAGCTAAGTCATTATAAA
>JBHCHC010000031.1:0-3961 GCA_041802645.1 Moraxella sp.
AAATCGTGGGACAGATTGACCCGTTTTTGGTAGAAGTAGACAAGCTTAATGAAGAAAATAATCGCTTACAGGCTCGATTTATCCTTGCGGTGGTCAAAAAGAGCTTTGATATTTTTGATGAGAGTCTAAATGCCAAAATCGGACTATACGACCCCAACCGTAGGCTGATTTTGCAGACCGAAGAGACTGAGCTGCCCGAGAGACTACCGCCTACGCCTTCATGGCTTGCCGAGACACTGCCGACGCTTTCAGGCAAAGAGCCGCATCACGTCATCTTAAAGACCAGTACCGGCTATTCAGTGTGGTATGAGAGCCGAAAACCACCTAAAGAACGTCCATTTTTGGGGATGTTTAACTTCTTTACAGGCACCTTCTTACTCATCCTAATCATGACGGCGGTACTGTGGGCAATCGCCCATAACATGACATGGCGACTCAACCAGATGAGTCATAAGATGGCAAAAATGGGTGAGGGCGATTTTAGCGTACGTGTTGATGAAGTGGGTAATGACGAGATTACCATGCTTGCTCACGGCTTTAACCAGTCTGCTGAAAAAATAGAGCGACTCATTAATGCCAATAGCTTACTGCTTGCTCATGCTAGCCATGAATTTCGAACCCCCATCACTCGTATTCGTTTGCAGATTGAGATGATGGACATGCTTACCCAAAAGCTTCCACCTGCTGACAAAGCCAAGTTTGACAAACGTGCCACCGCCATCAATCGTGACTTAACAGGACTTAACGACCTAGTAGAGAGCATCTTATTGGTAAGTCGGCTAGATGCTGGTCATGCCCTGCAAGCCAGTGAACATGTCGATTTGGTGGAGCTTGTGAAAAATGAGTGTCAACACTATACCGAGGCAACCCTTTTTGCTGAGCCCATCAGCATGGTGGCACAGCCTAAACTTTTAACTCATCTGATTCGCAACTTGATTAATAATGCCTTAATTCACGGCATACCACCCGTTGAGGTTTATGTTTATGGTGTAGCACATGCCACCGAGGCGAGCACCATTCCCAATGCACTGATAAGCCTTGCCAGAGAGGGCAGGACTGATGACACAGCAGATGATACCACAGCCCCACCCAACGCTGTTGAAACACTACCTTCACAGCTGCTCAATGATAAGTCCAATGAACACGATGAGCTCGCCAGCCATTTAAATGTCTATGATGAAAGCACGGGACAAGCCCAAAATACCAAAGATACCGCAAGAGACAAAGCAGAAGACATCAAGACAGAAGAGGTGTCCGATGACGCACCACAAAAGCCTGCACATGTTTTTTTCAAATTACTCTCTCGCAGCAAAGACAAAGACGACCGCAAAAAAAGCAATTATGCCGTGCTGGCAGTTATTGACCAAGGAAATGGCATCCCTGATGACAAACGAGAAGATGTGTTTAGCCCCTTTGTACGCCTAAAACAAGAAAAGAAAGGCTCAGGACTGGGGCTGTCTTTGGTTGCTCAAATTGCTGAGGCTCATGACGGTTCTATTTACACGGATACATGGCAGGGCAAAACTCGCTTTTTGGTAATACTGCCGATGACAACACCCTAAAAGGAACATGAATCTCATCCGCCCTATTGCCCCATCAGCCCTGCCATTGTGTATTGACACTTGCCATCGAATCCATCAAACATTGCCCCACCCACGTTAATCCATGCTATAATAGTTTATTTTACTATTATAGTCATTATTATGATTTCTCTATGCGGTGTCAGCAAAACTTACGCCATCAAAAAAGACGGTAAACCTGATACATTTACCGCCCTGCATCCGACCGATTTAACGGTGGCAAAGGGCGAGATTTTTGGAGTGATTGGTGCCTCAGGAGCGGGTAAATCCACACTCATTCGCTGCGTCAATCTCTTAGAACGTCCCACTCAAGGTCAGGTTATCGTAGATGGTGTGGACTTAATGACTTTGGACAATCATGCCTTGATTCAAGCTCGTCGCCACATCGGCATGATTTTTCAGCAGTTCAATCTCTTATCCTCTCGCACAGTATTTGATAATGTCGCTCTGAGCCTTGAACTCTCTGGGACATCAAAGCCTGTCATCAAAGAAAAAGTTGATGCTCTTTTAGAGCTGGTTGGCTTATCTGAGCGTCATCACGCTTATCCCTCTAGCTTATCAGGTGGTCAAAAACAGCGTGTCGCCATCGCCCGAGCTTTAGCCACCGACCCCAAGGTCTTGTTGTGTGATGAAGCAACCAGTGCTCTAGACCCTGCCACAACAGGAGCCATTTTAGATTTACTCAAAAAAATCAACCGAGAGCTTGGCATTACCATCTTACTCATTACTCATGAGATGGACGTGGTCAAACGCATCTGTGACAAAGTGGCGGTCATTGATAAAGGCGTGGTGGTTGAGCAAGGCTCAGTGGGTCAGATTTTTGCCAACCCACAAAGCCAACTTGCTCACGAATTCATTCAAGCCACATTTCATGTTAGTCTGCCTGATGAGTTCCTATCAAAACTACAAAGCCATGAAACAGACGACACCTATCCTGTCATACGTTTTGAATTTAGTGGCAAATCAGTGGACAGTCCGCTGTTTTCGGAGGCAACGCGTCGATTTGGAGTGGCATTTAACATCTTAACCTCCCAAATGGATTATGTAGGTGGTGTCAAGTTTGGGGTAACCATTAGCCAGATGATTGGTAATAAGGCAGCGTGCGTAGAGGCATTAGATTTTTTTAAGGAACATCACGTTGGATTTGGGGTGCTAGGCTATGTGGCATGAGATTGTTCAAAACTTTATGACTGAACTGACCCCACAGATGTGGAAGATGGTCTATAAATCTACCTATGAGACCATCTATATGGGCTTGGCATCCACTTTTATTTCAGTGTTGGTAGGGCTGCCACTTGGATTTTTGGCATTTTTGACAGGTAAAGGGCGGATTTTGGCAAATAAACCGTTATTTGCCATACTTGACATCATCATTAACGTGGGTCGCTCCGTCCCATTTATCATTTTGCTTATTATCTTACTACCCTTTACTCGCCTACTCGTAGGGACAACTCTGGGAACAACCGCTGCCATTGTGCCACTTGCCATCGCTGCCATTCCATTCATGGCAAGACTCACCGCCAATGCGTTGGCTGAGATTCCCACAGGTCTGACCGAGTCTGCTCATGCCATGGGAGCAACCAACTGGCAAATCATCAGCAAGTACTATTTGCCAGAGAGCCTACCCATTCTCATCAATGCCATCACACTGACTTTGGTCTCACTCATCGGCTATTCCGCCATGGCGGGTGTAGTAGGCGGTGGTGGCTTAGGCAATCTTGCCATCAGTTATGGTGAACATCGTGGCATGATTTATGTTAAGTGGATGGCAACCATCATCATCGTAGGTATTGTGATGATATGTCAAAAAGTGGGTGATGTTCTTGCCGAGCGAGTGGATCACCGATGATATGCAAAAATAGAATATAATTTATCAGACATTTGGTCAAAGCTCATATTGAATTTTGGCCAATTTTTTGTTTTAATATGGTAAGTTTTATTACTGTCATTAAATTGTCATGACTATGGTTGTGATAAGCCATGATGGCTGATATGACAAACATGTTAAAACCTCATCCACTGGGTGTCACACCATTTGGTGCGTGAGCGTTATGCATGAACCCCTTATTCATTCTTTTTTGATCTAGAGAAACCCTATGAAAGCAAACAAATTTTTCGGTCTATGCGCCTTAGCCTCAGGCATTGCTTTGGTTGGTTGTGGTGCTGATAAGCCTGCCGAAACCCAAAACACAGCGACCAATACCAGCACCGCGACTACTCCAGCTACCACTGAAACCAATACCCAAGCAACTGCAAATACCGCCAACGCCTGCCCTGCTGGCGACCCTAATAAAATCAAAGTAGGTGTAATGAGCGGACCTGAGCATAAAGTTGCCGAAGTCGCTGCTCGTGTCGCCCAAGAAAAATATGGTCTGGTCGTA
>JBHCHC010000032.1:0-3040 GCA_041802645.1 Moraxella sp.
AGCAGGAGGTAGAGCTTGTTTGGCGGTTTCCTTGGCAGCGATGGCGATTTTTAGGAGGTTTGCCCCTGACTTATAGGGTGATTCAATGAGCGTGCTCTGAACCAAAAAAGGCTGATTGGTGGGTTTGGGGTATTGATAATGAAAATAATTAATGAATTCTTCGGTGCGTACCGCCCCTGCCTGTGGTAAGCGCCCTTCATTTAATAAACGGCGAACGTTGGCATAACTGCCTGTGTCCACATCAGCACCAAAGGTAGAAATAGGGTTTTGAGCGACGGACTGGACAGGATTTGGGTTGTGGTCGCCGTAACGCTCGGTGTTTTGGATGGGGGAGACCTCCATCGCTGGCGATACGCGTTTCATCATAAGTTGATTGCCAGTATTATAAGCAAAGTGTGAGGTTCTCTCTGCCATGGAGAGTGCTGGTGCAGCTGCTTCGATAACAGACCCTGTCATAATGATGGGAGAGACTTCTGCTTCATCAGCGGTTTGATTGGGTGCTTTGATGCTTTGACAGCCTGCCAACATTAAGGCGGATAAAGAGGCAATGAGGGTGGTGTGTTTTAGTGGTTTCATGATGGCTCCTTGTGTGGTAAACTTAAACACTCATAACATCGGGTAGATGCTTAAAAGCGGCTTGGTAAACTCCCTTATAACTCCATGATGAAAGATGGTAAAATATTAATCTCACCAAAGAAGTCTTTATTGGTGTATTTTTGATGATGTGTGAAGACCAATCGGGGGTTTTAAACCTTTTAAAAGCAGGGGTTGTTGTCCTGTTTTAATAGCACATACTGGTACGTCCTCATTTAAGCATAACAGACGTGCTTTGTAAAGGCTATTTTGAAGAAAGTGTGATGAATATGAGTTCAGGACGGTTAAATAGTCGTGGCACTTTGGTGCTTTCTCGTGCCAGACCACGACTGACGATGAACTTAGTGCTGATTTCATCATCATAAAATTCATACAACCCTCCTGCATAAGAGGGGAATATGCCTTGATTGGGGGCGAACACCCCATTTATCAAAAATGGAACTCGCCATTGACCACCATGAGCATGACCTGCCAGTATCATGTCAAAGCGATGGGCTCGATACTCCTCTATTCGCTCAGGACGATGTGTGAGCAGGACATTAACCTCATCGCTGTTTAAGTTCGCTGCAACCTTTTTTAAGTCCCTGTCAAAACCACCTCCATCAGGGTCGGATACACCATGAATGACGACATTACTGTTGGGTAAAGGTATACTTTTACCATGAATCAGTTCTACGCCATGAGCGTGAATCTTATGCATGACCTTGTCATAGTCAGATTTGGGCAGCCAGTTTTCGTGGTTGCCGTCGACATAATATGTGGGGGCAATCGCGGGTAATTGGCTGAGCAGCTCGTCACTATTATCAAAAGACATTTTATCATCATAAATGTCGCCGCCTAGCAATATCACATCAGGCTGTTTTTGTGCTAAGGCATCAATGAGCCATGCTTGATTATCGCCATAATAACAAGCGTGTAAATCGGTGATTAGTGCGATGGTGAGTGGCTGATTGCCAATAAAACCCATGTCATTAAATTCATAAGTCACCAACTTTAATAAATGGCTATAAACAACGATAAGGACAATAATAAGCAAAGCGATTGCTCTTTTGAGAATCGCTTTTTTGTGGCGGTGAAAAAACCTCTTGGCGGTCATGGTAAAATTCTTTGTCTTAGCCATTCATTACCATTTTTGTTGTAAACAATGCGATCATGCATGCGATTGGCACGACCTTGCCAAAATTCTATTTTATCCACAACCAAGCAATACCCTCCCCAAAAATCAGGCTTAGGAATATTGACCCCAAATTCATCAGAGAGTCTGGTAAATTCATCCTCCATGATTTGGCGGCTGGTTACCACGCCGCTTTGAGGTCGACTGACCCATGCTGCCAGTTGGCTGTCTTTGGGGCGAGATTGATAATAAGCGGTTGATTTTTCTAAAGATAATTTGATGACACGCCCCGAGGCTCGGACTTGTCGTTCTTGGGTATGCCAAAAAAACAACGCCTCAGCAAAGGGATTTTCGCGCAAATCGACTCCCTTTTGACTGTCGTAATTACTGTAAAAAATCATGTTTATGTCGCCATTATTTGCAGGTACAATCTCACGCATGAGTAATGTTCGCACAGAAGGGCGCATATCTAGCCCACACGTGGCAAGTGAAAAGGCATATACCTCGCCAATTTGTTCATTAACCGCCTCTTTCATCCATTGTTCTAATAAAGGATAGGGTGTGTCGCTGATGTTGCTCTCTACGAGTTCGTTTTTCTCATAGGACAGGCGGCTGGCACTAAAATCAATGGACATAATTTCTACCTGTTTACATTGGTAAAGTTTATTTAAATAAAGTGGACGGCTAAACAAATCATCTATAACCACTTTTATGGTCGACCTAATTGGCGTTTAGCTTCTTATCGGTAAATTTGCACTTAACCGCACTTGGCTTTAGTTGGTTTGGGGCATCTGTTAGCCTAGAGTGTCTTTAATTTTATCTGCTAATGACTTCGCCAAACGATTGGCGGTCTCGCCGTCTTGAGCTTCTACCATGACCCGAATGACAGGCTCGGTGCCTGATTTACGAATGAGCAGTCGTCCTGTATCGCCCAGTTCTTGCTCGGCAATTTCAAAAGCTGATTTTAGTTCATCATGCTCGTAAGGGTCGCTCATTTGGGTTAGGCGAACATTGATGAGTGTCTGAGGATAGGGAGTGTATCCCTTTGTTAGGTTAGATAAACTGGTGCCATTTTTAACTAAAATGGATAGAACTTGCAAGCCTGCTACAATGGCATCACCTGTACGTGACTTATCAAGACAAAGAATGTGTCCAGAGGATTCTCCTCCTATGGTATAACCATGATGTTCTAACTCTTGCATGACATAGCGATCCCCCACCTTGGCACGAATAAAAGCGATGTCTTGGGATTTTAGAAGGTTTTCTAGAGCCATGTTTGACATCAAGGTGCCAACCACGCCATCAGGCTCATCACTTGCCCCTTGCGATAGA
>JBHCHC010000033.1:0-3368 GCA_041802645.1 Moraxella sp.
GCAACTCAATCAAACAATTTACCGTACTGCCTGTTCCAACCCCTAAAATCATACCATCCTCTATGTGGCTTAGAGCTGATTTGGCGGCAGCTTGTTTTTGGGCAAGTTTGGGGTCAATGATGGTTTTGGTGCTTGACATCGGTCTTCTCATTAAAAAGTTGATTTATTTTACTAAAAAAGAGAGGAAAATAACAGTATTTATCGAAAACACAATCCAAATAGAGCCATGATTTACCATTACGAATGTTTAAGACGTCAATGAGACAATCATAAACAACTGTCAACCATCATGAATGAACTGATGATTTAAAAAATGGCTTAAAACCACATAACAAGAATATACAATTTTTTTTAGATTATGTTAAATAAATTTAAAAAAAACAAAAAAAATGACTTCATCAGCACATCTTCGGCACACTTTGGGATTACTACCGTTGCTACCTTCCGGTCCTGGCGGGGTTCATAAATCAAAGTTGCGAAGCTACCGATGAAGCCGAGAGTAATTATACAGTAAAATTTTAAGATTGCAAGTGGTTTTGGCAATTTTCAACACTCATTTTAAAAATAAATCATGAATAAGGCATCCAATCATCACGCCTGATGAAGCATCTACCCTGTTTTGATGGGATTTTTGATTAACGGTTGGAAGTCATTACCTTGTTAAAATAAAGCAAGAACAAGATACAATTTAGCACAATCAATCATAATGTCTTATATTAAAATAAGTGACCATTTAGATAATTCCAAACGGAGACGACCATGAAATCCATCAAACTTCCTTTATTGTTCACACTGGCAATGACTGGTGCACAAGCTCATGCTGAAAGTTATAACCAGGTCAGTTTTGATGTACAAGTTACCAAAAATGTCGCTAATGACCAACTGACCGCCATCCTGACCAAGTCTGCCGATAATGCCAATGCCAAAACCTTGGCAAACTCTCTAAACACCACCACAAACAGAGCCCTTAGTATCGCTCAAAAATACCCCAATGTAAAAGTTACTACAGGTCGTCACCATACTTATCCACGTTATGATAATAAAGGTAAGATTAATGGATTTACAGGCTCATCCTCTGTTAATATTGAAAGCCAAAATTTTGAAGAAGCAAGTGAGTTGATTGCTGAACTACAGCAATTCATGAATTTAGAAAATTTAGATTTTAGCGTATCTGAATCTACGCGAAAGGCAACAGAAAAAGAACTAAAAGCCCAAACCATTCAAAAGTTCTCCGCTGAAGCCAAAGAGATTAGTATTGCCTTTGGATCAAGTGATTATAAGATTGTTAGGGTGGATTTGAACAACAGTCATGGCAGCATTCACGTCAGCCCCATGATGAAAGACTATGCGGTGGAGGCTGCTGCCAGCGCCGTTACCCCTCAGAATTATGAAAGTGGCGAGAGTCGCTTAACTTATCGTGCTCAAGGCATGATTGAACTCATTAAATAACTCATTAAACTTGCGTTTGGGCATATTGATGTTTTATTTATACTAAGGTGTATTGACAGCTCACCCACTTTAAAAAATTTAAATATTAAGTTTTGGGGCTTATGAGCGTTTCATAACTGTCAAAATGACAAAAGGCATTCCAGTCCAATGAATGCTCAATACGCCCCAATATCATAAACCACCAACATGCCCCATTTTTAAACTTGCCATTTATCTTATTTTGGTGGATAATATCGCCCCATGAGACATCTGTTGATTTATCATGAGTGATGTCTGATGCTGTATTTATGGATGGTCATGCATGATTGATTTATTGCCATGTCTAATCCATTTTAAATACACTCATCTCAAGACATCTTCATAACATATCAAATAACATCGAAGACCATCCATGATGAAACATTTTAATCAAAAATTCCTAACTATTTGCACCATGTGTGCAATGACTACCCCTTTGGTCACATCTGTCGCTTTTGCCAATACCAGCACCAAAAACCCCTTTGATCCTACCGTACTCACTGCTGATGACAGCGACACCGCCAGCCAGATTGATGTCAAAAAAGTCAGTAGTGACACCTCCACCATTAAAAGTCTTGAAAAATCAGGCAAACGTTATACCAAAGTAGACTCCTCTGAATACGCCAAAACTGTCAATGAAGCCACTTGGTCTCCTGACATGAAAGTCAATAGTGCCATGACTGTCAAAATGCAAGTATTGCTTGACCAGCATCACGCCTCAGTTGGAGCTATTGATGGTGGATGGGGTGTCAACAGCAAGAATGCTCTTGCCAACTTTCAACGCATGAATAACTTACCCGCCACAGGCAAGATGAATCAAGAGACATGGGATTTGCTCAGCTTAGGTGCCGATGATGTGCTTGTCAGCTACACCATCACCAAAGACGACATCACCAAGTTTGGCAAGCTTCCCACCAGTGTTGAGGCTCGTGCTAAACTTAGCGACTTAGGTTATGAAACCATTCAAGAGAAGCTCGCCGAACGCTTTCATATGCGTATTGATTACCTCACCAAAATCAATCCCAATAAAAAATTCGTAGCAGGCGAGAGCATTACTGTGGTTAATACCCGTGATGCCTTTGAGGGCAATATCGATAAAGTCATCGCCAATTCAGCCACCAACACTGTAACTGCTTATCAAGGTGACAAGTTAGTGGTAAGCTACCCTGCCACCATTGGCAATACCAAAAAAAGTGTTGAAAAAGGTACGTATCGCCTAAACAGTAAGGTCAAAATGCCACACTATAAAGCAACCGTAACCAAAAATGATACAAAACAAACTTTTATCCTACCCCCTGGTGCGAACAGCCCTGTTGGTGTCGTTTGGATGAGTTTGGATAAGGCAGGCTATGGCATTCATGGTGTGAGCAACCCTGAGATTATCGGTCAACTAACCCCAGTTGGTTCTATCGGTCTATCTAATTGGGATGCATTAGAGTTATACGCCAACATGGATGAGGGCACGGTGGTCGAGGTTAAATAACCCCAAGACCCACAAGTGATTTGTGGGTCTTTATCATTCTCGCTTATTAAGGCTTTTTACTCTCATCGCCTAAAATACTTTTTTGGGTCAAACCCAATCTTAGATTCCATTAAAACAGCTTATATTTTTTAATCATTATTTTTCCAAGGAAAACTCATGTCCGACTTATCTTTTACCACTCTCACTGCCCTATCGCCACTTGATGGACGTTATGCATCAAAAGTGGATGCACTTCGTCCTTATCTTTCAGAATTTGGATTGATTCATGCCCGTGTCACGGTTGAAATTCGTTGGCTACAATCACTTGCCAATCACCCAGAAATTCAAGAGCTAAAGCCTTTTTCAACCCAAACCAATGCTCGTCTTGATGCAATTATCACGAATTTTTCACAAAAAGACGCAGAACGTATCAAAGAAA
>JBHCHC010000034.1:0-5517 GCA_041802645.1 Moraxella sp.
AACCGCCGTGAGATGATGCGGCTTATTATCAAGGCGCTTGGTCATAAAGACGCACACTTCCCCCATTTTACCATTACCAAAGAAGCCATCAACTGCCATCACAATTATGTCAGTCAAGAGACGCATTTTGGGGAGACGGTGTACGTTACTCGTAAAGGTGCCATCAGTGCCTATCAAGGCGAGCTTGGCATTATCCCCGGTTCTATGGGGGCGAAGTCTTATATCGTGCGTGGGCTTGGCAATCACGAAAGTTTTTTGTTCGTGCTCGCATGGGGCAGGGCGGGCGATGAGTCGTGGCAAGGCGGTAAGGATGTTTAATACGGCGGATTTGGTGGTGCAAACCCAAGGCATCGAATGCCGTAAAGACAAAGGCGTGCTGGACGAAATTCCGCAGGCGTATAAAGACATTGACACCGTGATGGAAAATCAAAAAGATTTGGTAGAAGTGGTGCACACGCTCAAACAAGTGATGTGTATTAAAGGTTAGGAAAAAATAAAATGAGCTTAAAACATCTTTTAAAGCAAGAAAAATCCTTGCAAACAGTCAAACTTAAAAATCGTAACCTATCAGCACTTAGCCCTTTATTAAAAAAAGGCGGCGTGCATGACAAAGACAACCCCAAAACCCATCATAAAAGATCGCGAAAAATAGCTAAATTACAATTAAAAAAAGAATTTGGCTAAAAGGCTAAAACAGGTCATTGTTTTGATGCATGGCAGGACGATTTCGAGTTGCTAAAATTGTCCTCATGGGATTAAAAGTTTTGCGATGTTCTGGCAGTATTCCATGTGCATGAATCGCTTCGGTATGGGCTTTACTGGCATAGCCTTTGTGTTTGTCTATATGATAATCAGGATAACGCTTGGCGTATTCATCTATGGCGGTATCTCTATGTACTTTGGCAAGAATGCTGGCACAAGCGATACTGCTGTGTCTGCCATCACCTTTGATTAGGGTATTAATATCACCTTGATAAGAGGCAAATTCATGAGTTAACTGTGGTTTGGCATTGCCATCAATTAAAAATCTGAATTGATGGTTATTGATGGCGTATCGTCTAAGCAAATATTCAATGGATAATCGCATTCCAAGCAAAGTTGCTTGATAGATATCTATCTTATCAATGATAAAAGCAGGAATATCCACAAGCACATAATCATGACATAGGTTTTGTATATGAGTAAATAATAACTCCCGTTTTTTGGCGGTGAGTTTTTTACTGTCATTAAGTATTGATAATGGCGTACCCTCGAGCATTAATTGTCCAAACTCACCCGTTAGATGGCTCGGCATAATTACCGCTCCCACTGTCATTTGTCCAAAGAGCGACCCACGTCCCACCTCATCGATGCCAATGATGACAGGGCTTTGGGCAGGCATGGGCGTGTTTGAATGATGAGTGATAATACAGTCATTTAAATGGGTATTTTGGGTGTGGGCTTTCATAAAATCACACATCATGATTTAAAGGATTTTGTAATCTTGGTCGGTGTGGAGATAATTTGGCGAGTAGGTTTTTTGAAATGGGTAAAGGTTCATGAAATATCAACCCCATTAATATCTCGCTACACAGAGGGGCAAAACTAAAACCCTTGGATCCCATGCCATATAAGGTAAAAATTCGATGGCGATTATTTATACTGCCAACAATAGGGTGATAATCAGGTGTTTGAGCTCTGATACTGGCTCTCCCACTTAGTTTGTCGGCAGTGATATTTAGGGTTTTTGCGGCATGGGGTAATCCTTGGTGGAATTTTTCTAAATTAAATTCATGCTCTGACAATTGCACTGTGGTATCCGTGCTATTACGTACAAAGCTCGCCCCCATTAAAAAAGTATCATCAAAATATGCACAATATCCATCGTATTTAACGGGTGTTTTTATATCAGTGGTGATATGATTGATGTAGGAGACTTGTCCACGAATTTTACGAGGATTAAATAAAGTTTCATCTAATAAATAACTTTCAAATCCTCCACAAATAACAGCAATATCATTATTAAGTGTCTCGCCTTTATCATTAATTAATGTGGTACTGTTATTATCTTCAGTTATTGAGGTGATATTGGTTTTTCTAAAACTGATGTTAGGATGGGATAATATGAAATTTGCCAGCAATTGAGGATTAATCAGCCCTGCTTTTTCAATAAAAGTGGCAATCGTATGCTGATTAAAATCAATATTTGCATCATCTAAAATATGGATGAGTTCATCGGGATAATCATTAATCAGATTTGAGAGTTTTTCATAAGTTTTTTGACTGGGTAATAAAAAATCTACCACGCCTGTTTGATTAAAAATATCGCTGTTTGATAATGTATTTAATGCACGATAAATCCGCTCAGCATACAAAAAACCCAGCGTGGGTAAATGCTCACTGACGCCATCTATCAGTGATAATTTTGGGGCAAATAGGGCTCGAGGGTTGCCTGATGCTCCTGCTAAAGGAGCGGCCTTATCCACAAGGGTAACAGAAAGCCCGCGTCTAGCAAGAGCATAAGAGGTAAACAGTCCTGACACGCCTGCCCCAACAACGGTCGCTGTGGTGGGTATGGTGTTGTATGTCGCTTCTTCTGCAAAATGAGCGATGAGCATTTCTCGTTTACGTCCAAAGCCTTTGATTTTTTTAGCATTCATACCAATTCTTAGTAATTCCCGCCGAACAAATCCGCTACTGGTAAAAGTGGCAAGCGTGGCAGCAGGCTTGGACAACTCTTTGATTTTATTAAAAATATCAGATGACCACAGCTCGCTATTTTTGCTGGGAGAAAAGCCATCCAAAAACCAAGCGTCTGCTTGTGCCACCATGCCATTAAAGCTGTCCAGAGCATCACCAAGCCACAAATCAAGCGTGATGTTATCAAAGTGCAGTCGATGACAGCCTGACAAAGCAAGCGGATAATTTGTGACTAATTGATGGATGAAAAAACGTATTTTTTCATCAGTCCAGACGGATAAGGCTTGCTGTAGATCAGATTTGATTAGAGGGAATTTTTCGGTACTGACAAAGTGCAGACGAGCGGTTTTTGGGGCGGTCTCTTGCCAAAGCAGGCAAGTTGCCAAGAAATTTAGCCCCGTACCAAAGCCTGTTTCTATGATGGTAAATATCTGATTTTGTTTGATATTTTTAAATCTCTCTGGCAGATGATTGCCTTGTAGAAAGACATGATTGGTCTCATCAAGCCCGCCAGATTTAGAAAAATACACATCACCAAACTCAGCAGAGATGGGCGTCATGTTGCCTAGACTGTCTGTCTGCCAGTGGATGTCGGCATTTTTTAAATTCATGAATTATCTGTGTTTTGGTGGTTGGTGTTGGTGCGTAAAAGACTCTTTATTAGTCAGTCTAACGGGGTGGTTTTATTATCTACGCTTCATGACAAAAGATGCCAAAATAAATCCAAGAATAAATGACACAAGTGTACTGATAACACCGTATAAAAACAGCTGTCCACCACGCTCATTGACCAATACATTCACCTGCGTGGTCAGCTCATCAACACGCCTTTGTAACTCATTATTTTTAGCCAGTAACTCAATGTTGGCACGAGAAAGCTGGCTGTCATCAGGGTTATTGAGCTCAGCAAGCGTGGGTGCATCTGGACGGTGAGGGCTCATGGGAGGTGGTGTGACAGGATCACTGTCCGAGGGCTGAGATTGAGTGGCGTTTGGTGCATTAGGTTGTGCCAAGGGTTGAGTAGTCTCCCTGACAGCTTGATTTGTACCACTTGTAGGGGCAGTTTGAGCCAAGCTGATAGCAGGAGCAGTGGCGATGACAACCAATAGAGTAAAAATGGCTACTTTCATGAGTTGGGCTCAGCAGGCAGAGCTTGAATAAAAGGCTTGATGTCCACGTGACTATAGACCCCACCATGAAGGTAGGGCTCGTCATTTGCCCATGCTCGTGCCTGCTCGATATCATCAAAGTGGGCAACGATAAGACTGCCACTCATGGCAGGTTCACCATGCGTGATGGGTGTTGGACCTGCGATGATGAGACGATTTTGGGCGTGCAGGGCGGTCAGTCGCTGCAGGTGAGCAGGGCGAATCTCAGCACGTTTGGCGGTGCTGTCGGCCACGTCATGACCAATAATGGCAAATAAAGGCATAGAAAATCCTAATCTAATATGTAAAGTTATTAAACTGATAAAATATGCAGTTCGGTTATTATTGATTTAAAGAACTTAAGTCTAAAACTATATTTAACTAGTGGCTGACCAGATAGCGTTTTGCTAAAAAATCTAAACTGTACTGGACTACCCAGCCCACCCCAAAAGTAAACAATAAAGTAGCGAACCCAACCACGCCACCTAGTAGCCAGCCCAAAAAACACACCAAGCCTTCAATTAAGGTACGAATCACGCCAACCCTCAAACCTGTCGTTTGACATAGCCCCACCATCAAACCATCTCTTGGACCAGCCCCCATGTGTGTGGTCAGATATAAGGCAGATGCAACACCAATAGTAACCACACCCAAGATGGCAAATAATATCTGTATGCCAAGTTGTTCTATCTTAGGCAGCAGGTCGTCAAAAACACCCAAGGTGGCAGCAATGATGACGATGTTGAGCAATGTGCCTAAGCCAAATTTTTGTTTTAAGGGTATCCATGTCAATAAAACAAAAACACTGATGACAAAAGTAATGATGCCGATATTGAGCTTGGTCTGTAAAGACAATCCTTGGGCTAACACAGTCCAAGGGGCTGAGCCTAATTGTGACTTTAATAGCAAAGCTTCACCAAATCCAAACAAAGCCAAAGACAGGCATAATACCGCCAAGGGCAAAAATCTGCATTGCCATTTTGAGGTGCTGCTCCATGGCGTGATGGGTAATACACGGGTGTTGTTTTGTTGGTTTGGCATAATTTATATCATGATGTAATGCAATGTAAAATTACTTCTTGTGCTGATTTTCATCCAGCACAAAATGCTTGCGTAGCACCACAAACATTCCCACCATGAACGTCATCATAACAATGATGTCACCAAAGGCGGTAAATTCTCCCCAATACTTGCCATCCATAAAGACAAAAGCAAAAAAGGCATGCAGACCTGCCATCAGAGCAAACAGTCCAACCCAAGCCCAATTGAGTTTTAGCCAACCTGATACATCTAGGGCTAAAACGTGCCCAAAAAGCTTGCGAATAATAGGCTGACGTTCTTTATTAAAGAGAGGCGAGATGGCAAGACCGATGGCAAAAGCAAGGTTAATCAGCACGGCTTTTAAGCGAATGTAATAGTCGTCACTAAGAGCCAATGTTAGACCGCCAAAAACAACCGTCATGGCCAACACGAACCATTGTTGTTTTTCTAGACGAAATTTTTGACTAACAAATAAATACCCATACACCAAAGTTGTTGCCAGTACAAGTCCAAGCGTTCCTACCAGAATGTGGTTATTGTCCACACCACCGTTCAATCCAAAAATTGCAAGCAAAGGATGGTTTGGGTTGGCGGGGTCAGTTTTTTTTGTAGAGTATATAAAAAATAATGAGTGGAACAAAATCAAGTA
>JBHCHC010000035.1:0-5256 GCA_041802645.1 Moraxella sp.
ATTAGCATACCTAATGATGCCAAAGCCGGTGATATCATTCAAGTCATGCAAAAAGGACAGTCAAATCCCATTGCACAGTATGTCATCGGTAAGGATATTTTAATCACCGACCAACAACCTGTTATTGTTACTCTAAGCTCTCAGTTGCCTGCAGAAGGTGAGCGTTTGGAATTATTCACCACCATCAGCAACGCTAGCGGCCAAAAAGTGGGTAATACTGACAGCATCATCGTTGATACCTTAGTTGGGGTGAATAATAAGATTACAATCACCAGCATCTCCGAAGATACAGGCACTTTGGGTGACTTTAAGACGAGTGATGATACCTTAGTGATTTCAGGAAAATTAACCACTCCCTTGGCTAGTGATGAAATTGTAGAGGTTAGTTTGAATGGAGGTGCTAATTTTGCTAAGGCAAGTGTTAATGGCACAGAATGGGTACTGGATAACACCGCCAACAGCTTAGCGGTAAAAGATCATGCTATCATAGCCCGTATTATTGACACTGCTCGTAATCCCAGCTCCAGCGATGGCAATAGCGGCATTAACGCCCGTCAGGTTTTAACAATCACTTCAAAAGATGCAGCAGACCAATTTGCCGAAGCTGTGGGCGTGACGGGCGAGTATAAAGTTGTTGCCAACCTAAAAGAAGCCATCGATGTTGCTGCGGCCAACCCCACATTAAGAACCATGATCATCTCCGATGGCGAACATCATGCCTTGGTACAAAAAGGAATGACCGGAGGTACCGACCTTACGGGTTTATCAGGCTGGCAGGCGGATTTCACCAAGGCAGATTATGTGCCAATGGTGGCATTTTATACCGCCGAATCCAAAAATATATCAGCCACCATGCAATTAGCTTTCAACGCTGCATCTGACAAAAAACTCGGCGTAGAGCTGCCCAATAATGGCGATTACGTCATCAGCAAACAGATGGTTATCAAAAAAAACGTGACCTATCTAAACGGCAATGGCAGTACGATCTCACTAGACACGGCAGCATCATTTTCTGATGCAGCCATTAAATTTGAAACCGCTTCAGAGGATACAATCCTTGAAGGTATCAAGCTAGACATGAATCTCGTCGATGTCCGTGGCATATTAGCGCAAGATGGTAGCAATCTAACAATTAAGAACAACATCATTTATGATCATGTACATAAGGGTGCCATCACCATTAACAGTGCCTCTGCCACTGCAATGAAAAATATCACCATTGAAGGTAATAAAATCTACGCTCGTGATGTTGGGCCAGAGAAGGGTAATGATGCACCTTTGGGCATTTCTGTTAGCGGAAGATCCGATTATACTCAATACACCGCTGAAGAGGCTGAAAAACTACGCGGCGATCCAGCTAATGTATATGCCTTTTCAGGTAAGGTAAGTCCTTTACATCCCACAGCAACCATGCAGAATATCAAAATCATCGATAATCATATCGATGGTGCTCGCTATGCTGTCTCTTTAACCTATATCGATGGCGTGAATGAAAAGCCCGATGGAGATAAAGAAGGCAGCATCATCACTGGTAACTACTTGACAAATAATGTTCGTAATTTATCCATGCAACACGGTACCAGAGGGGTTAAAGTGTATGACAATATCATGGAAAATGCAAAATCCACTGCAGTCAACATCACTTATGGTTCTCATGAAAATGAATTCTATAACAACTTGGTACAAAGCAATACCACGTTTGGCCAGGGGCCATTCATGGTTAATACTGGCAGTGATGGAAACATCATCAGAGACAATCTTGTTCAAACTGGTGAAAAAAGAAGTACATGGCTAATATACAGCGGATCTGAGACAGACAACACCCAAATCAGTAATAACGTCATCTCTGCATCAGGCTTCTCACGATCGGCTCTTGCCATCGAAGCTCAGTGGTCAAAAGACACCAATATAACTGGGCAAGGGTACTCTGTTGATGCTAAGTTTTTTGATAATAACACTATATATGGAGGTAAAGACCAAAGTGGCAAAGATGTTAGTGATGGCTTGACAGGCATTAAAGTAAAGGACAATCTGATTGTCGTGCAAGACACCATGACAAAATCACCGATATTGGTTAGTGCAGCCACTGCCACAGCCAACGATGGTACCACGATATTGACGGGCAATGTCAGCATGACATCGAGCGATAATGTTGTTGTTGGGACATTAAGAAGCGATGTTAAGATAACTGCGGAGGTCGAGACAGCACAGTCAGGACTACAAGCCGCCAAAGTCAATGGTGATAGCGAGGTAGGAGGATTTACATCACAGTCTAGTACTGCCATGATAAAAAATGACAAACTTTATGCGTTTGATAACCACACTTTGACAGAGAACGCCCCTAAAAATGTTTATTCTTTGGCTCAAAAAAATGGAGTTGTCATCACAGCAAATAGTGCTGATAATATCATTTTTGGTTCGGTCTATGAGGATGTCTTGGTCGGTGGTGCGGGTGATGATAGATTAATCAGCAGTCTAGCCAAAGACACGTTGACAGGAGGTGTGGGTGCTGACAGATTTGTTTTCCAAAGTGCCATTTCCGCCAGATACGCCAATGACCACACTGATGTCATCACAGATTTTTCCAGAACACAAGGAGACAAGATTGTCCTTAGTAGCGTCGTCTTTGATATCGATGACATCAATTCAAACTGGCTATCTACCGATGGCACACTCACAGCAGACACTCGTGTGGTTGCCGAACAGACGGCTGATGGCAAGCATCTAAATCTTTATGCACAGTCTAAAAACATCACCAGTGAAAAAACTACGTTTGATGTAAATGTGAAAGCGATAGGATACACCGCTTTGCCAAATGACAAAGTTCATTTTGCAACATTGGCAAATACGCAGGAGATCAACAAAAACGACTTTGAAATCATTGACAAGTTTATTTTGTAAATCAGGATGCTTATTAGACATTCACACAAATCCCCGCATTCATCATGGATGTCGGGATTTGATGTTTTTGATCTTGCCATACCCATCATCCAAATTCACTAAGAACCCCTTTTTTGGCTGCTTGGCTGCTGCCACCGCAAGAGTCGCTTTATCAAATAACTCTGTCAAAAAAATAACTCTGTCAAACGAAGCATGGTAGATTGTTTACCAAACAACAAAAATTATCTTGATTTTTAATAAACAATATAGTATAAAAAACACTGTATTTGATAATGAATTCGTTTATTTATAAGGAAAATTATGGCAAATCCTATTGTTAGCCGTACTGAATTATTGGCAGGTGGTGTGCCCATGACCATCAATGGCGTTGTTAAAAAAACCGCCCTTTTGCTTGGTATCTCTGCCACCACAGCCTTTGGATTATTTTTCTTTGCCTTGATGAGCCTCTCATCTGGAGCATTGATTGGATTGTTTTTGGTGGCAATGCTAGCTACCATGGGCATTGGTTTGACTGTTGCCTTTAAACCTCATCTTGCTAAGACTTTATCTGTCCCTTATGCTGCCTTAGAAGGTGTTGTGATTGGTGTGGCGAGTGCCTTTGCTTATTACAAAGCACCAAGCGTTCCGATACTTGCCCTATCAGCCACCTTTGTTACCGCAGCAGTCATGCTAACACTATACAGCACACGCATCATCAAAGTAACTCAAAAATTTCGCTCAATGGTGGTGTCAGCTACCATTGCCATCATGATTGTTTATGTCCTACAATGGATCATGTCCTTGGTCTTTGGTAGTACCATTCCTTACTTATTTGATGGTGGTATGGTTGCTATTGGATTTAGTATTTTTACCACCTTAATTGCTTCTTTCTTCTTGCTAATCGATTTTAAAAATATTGAGGATGGCACCATGTATGGTGTTAATCAAGATTTTGAGTGGGTATATGGCATTGGCGTACTAGCAACATTAGTATGGATGTACATTGAATTCTTACGCTTGCTTAGCTATTTACAAGAATGATCAAGTATTTATTTTTAAGACGCTCTTTTATCAAGGGCGTTTTTTATGCCTATCGCGATTTTAATCTTGATGATTGATATGAACAAAGCCACTTGTGTTGGTCAAGTGGCTTTGTTTACTAATTAAATTGTTTGTTCTAGCAATCACACATCAAATGGATCTCTTAGAACAATTGTTTGAGCTCTGTCAGGTCCTGTAGAAATGATATCCACAGGACAGCCAACCAATTCTTCGATGCGTTTGATATAAATTTTGGCATTCTCTGGCAACTCATCGAACGTAGTAATGCCAATGGTTGATTGATTCCACCCTGCTAAAGTTTCATACACAGGGGTGACATTGGCATAATACTCGGCATCATATGCACCCTTAATCTCATTTTCTGGTAATTGATATTGGGTGGCGATTTTTATTTCACTAAGACCATCCAACACATCAAGCTTGGTCAAACAAATACCACTCATAGAGTTTAGCATCACTGCTCGGCGTAATGCTACTGCATCAAACCAGCCGCAACGTCTGGCACGACCTGTGGTCGCTCCAAATTCATGTCCCACCGTGCCCAAATGCTCACCAACCTCATCAAACAGCTCAGTTGGAAAAGGGCCAGAGCCCACACGAGTGGTATAGGCCTTAGTAATACCAAGCACATAATCAAAATACAAAGGACCGAGTCCTGTACCTGTCGCGACCCCACCAGCGGTGGTGTTAGAACTGGTAACAAAAGGGTATGTACCATGATCAATGTCAAGAAGCGTACCCTGTGCCCCTTCAAACATTAGGTTTTCGCCTGCTTGACGGCGTACCTCTAACTCATTGGTAACATCCACCACCAAGTCTTTTAACTCAGCTGCCCAAGTTTGGCAAAGTGATAATGTATTGTCATAATCGATCGCTTCTACTTGATAATACTGAGTTAGGGCAAAATTATGATATTCCAAAATCGTTTTTAATTTATCCGCCAAATCGGTACGGAATAGGTCGGATACTCTTAATGCACGGCGAGCCACCTTATCCTCATAAGCAGGACCAATGCCACGCCCTGTTGTGCCAATTTTACTATTTCCACGCTTTAACTCACGAGCTTGGTCAAGAGCAATGTGATAAGGCATGATGAGTGGACAGGCGGGAGAAATACGCAGACGCTCACGCACAGGCACACCTTTATCAACAAGCCCTTTCATCTCTTTTAAAAGAGCGTCAGGAGCAAGCACCACGCCATTACCGATAAAACAAGTCACCCCCTCACGCAAAATCCCAGAAGGAATAAGGTGCAACAGCGTCTTTTCACCACCAACCACGAGCGTATGACCTGCATTATGTCCACCTTGATAG